>JAVHQX010000093.1:0-11191 GCA_036171355.1 Patescibacteria group bacterium
TCCTGAGAAGGAACACCGCGACCGCCGCATAATGAAGAAAAAGCCCAAAAAAGCCGCGTCGCCGCGCGTTCCGCTCCCGGAACGCCCGCTTCTGAGCGCCGGCATCGTCGCGGGCATCGTCATCGCGATCGCGCTCTCGTAGGCAGTCGCGATCGCGCGCTATCGGCTGACGGTCAACCAGTCTCCCGCTTCGAAACCGGATCTGCCAAACCGACGTCGAGCCTGACGATGCCGGCGTCCTGCGCTCTTCGCGGACTGCGCGAAGGCGATCAGCCTTTGCGCCGAGCGGCTCCGTCCTTGGCGGATCCCCGCCATTCCCGCGGCATCGCCGGTCCGGCCGACGCGTGGTACCATGACGCATGCGCGGACGCCGCCACGGCGTCCCTGAACACCTATGATGATCGTGAAAGCGAACGGCGAACGCGTGCAATTCCGCTCCGAGAAGATCGCGGAGACGCTCCGCCGCATCGGCGCGAAGGACGCGCTCGTCAACCATGTCGTGCAGAAGGTGACGGCCGGGGTGCAGGAAGGCATGACGACCAAGGAGGTCTACGCCATCGCCCGCAAGGAACTGCACAAGGAGAACCGCTGCATCGCGCACCGCTACAACCTCCGCGCCGGGCTGCTCAGACTCGGCCCGGCGGGCTTCAAGTTCGAGAAGTACGTCGCGTCTATCCTCCAGGCGTACGAATACAGGACGGAGCTCCCCGAGAACGAGCTGCCGGGCCTCTGCGTCATGCACGAAGTCGACGTCGTCGCGCGCACGCCGAGCCGCACGATCATGATCGAGGCGAAGTTCCGCAACCGCTTTGACGACACCGTCAACCTCAAGGACACCATGGCGACCTGGGCGCGCCTCATCGACCTGCGCGAGGGATCCAAGGCCGGCAAGAACTGCCCCTTCTTCGACGAAGCCTGGATCGTGACGAACGGCCGCTTCTCCGACCGCGCGCACCAGTTCGGCGTCTGCAAAGGCATCCAGATGATCGGCTGGAGCCAGACCGAACAATCGCTGGCGCGCATGGTCGATCACGCGGCGCTCTACCCGATCACCGTGATCGACAGCCTCAAGCAGTGGGAGCTCGAGAAATTCTCGGAGAAAAACATCATGCTGTGCCGCGAACTGAGCAGCAAAAAACCGACGACGCTCGCGCAAGGCACGGGAATCCCGCTCGATCGCATGAAGAGCATCATCGACACGTGCAAGGAGATCGCCGAAACGCAATGAAAACCCCGCCTGAAGGCGGGGTTCCGTGTTTCCCGGTGCTCCTTCCGGTCAGGCGGCCGGCGGCGCCGGCGGCGCAGGCGGCGTCTCCTTCATGCGCCGAGCGACGACGAACCAGACGACGCCGAGGCCGGCAAGGATAGCGCCTGCCGCCCCGAAAAGATACCAGCGCTGCGCCTGCGCGATGGGCTCCGTCAGCACGACGACGTCCGGCTTGGCGAACTCGTCCTGCGTCACGGCGCGCGCCTCCTTCACGAAGAACGACAGCGGCGAGCTCTTCATCGCTATCTTGCCCGTGTCGTCGGTGAGCGCCACGTACGCGGTGTGCTCGCCGTCGCCGACGTCGTCGCTCAGATCGTACGTGTATTGCCCGTTCTCATCGGCGGTCGTCGTGAGCACCATCGGCACGTAACTGTAGACGTAGATGACGACGATCGCGTGCGGCGCCGCGCGGCCCTTCACGACGAGGCCCTTCTTCGCGCGATCGCCTTCAGCCGCGGCGCGGCCCTGGATAGCCGACGGATCGTTCACGTCGCGCGTCGGCATCCCGAGCGGACCGGCGTCATTGATGACCGGCACCGAATTGACGTCATTGACGTTTTCCCGACCCCCCGACGACGGACGCGCGGCGCCGTCCGGCGGCGCCTCGAGATCGATCGTCAGGCCGGCATCGACGACGCCCGTCGCGAGCGGCTGCTCGAGCGGAGCGCCAGTGATGAACGCGAAATCGACGATGTTGAAATCGGCCCGCGTCGGCGTGTCGCCCTTCTCGAAGAACGACTTCAGGATGTCGCGCGAGACCTTGCCTTCGGGCTTGCCATCGCCGTCAACGTCGACCGTGATCATCCGCGAATCGATCATCGTCCCGAACTGCTGTTCCGTCGGCTTGTCGCCTTTCGCGAAGAACGACTCCGGCACGACCTTCGGATCAGGACCGAACGCGCCCGAATAGCTGGCGGTGTCGCCGAGGAGATACGCCTTGCCCGGATCGTAGATCTTGAGACCCAGGAGTTTCCGGTCGTCCACGAGCGTGTCCGGCGTCCCATCGCCGTTCGTGTCGACGACGACGAACTCGGAGGGCGTGTCGCCCTTCTCGAAGAACGTCTTCAGGATGTCGCGCGAGACTTTTCCGCCGGCCCCGCCGTCACCGGCGACGTCCGGGATGCTCGGATCGGTGCCTAACCGGCGCTCGAGGTCGTCGAGCAGGCCGTCCTTGTCCGCGTCGAAGACGATCATGTTGGAGGACGTTTCGCCATTCTCGCCGACGACGGCGGGCCACCAGACGGATCCGTCCTTCTTCGCCGGTCGCAAGGCGAGCACCAGGCCCGCCGAGGGGCCGAGCGCGGCGAGCGCGTCGGCCGGCGCGCCGGACGCGACGGCATCATCGACCTTCTTCTTGGTGTCATCCGGCATGTACCCGAGCATGACCCGGGCTTTGATCGCCGCGCATTCGCCGGGGGTCTTGCCTTCGCAGCCTGGGAAGGTGCCGCCGTTCGCGTCGGTCAAACGCTTCTCGCACGACGCGTAATTGAAGATGCCTGCCGCGGCGCAACTCTTATCCGCGTACTTCGCCTTGAGCCAGGACGCGCAGCGTTCCGGCAGGATGCCGGCCTTCGCGCATTCGTCCGAGAGCGTCTTGGCTTGGTCCCCCGCCCCCATCACGGCAAGGACGTCCTCTGACGCGACGGGCGACGAGGCGGGCGCGTTGACGTCCGCAGGCTCGTTCACGGACGCCGGCGCGCATTGCTGCGACTCCGCTGGCTTCGGCGTATCGGCGCCGGGACAGTCCTTCTCAAGCGCGCAGGAGCGCGCCTGCGTGCCGTCGCGGCCGCATTCGGACCAATCCGCGCATCTCCAGATGTCCTTGGGGCACGTGGCCGCGGGATTGCACGCCTGCGTCTCCGCCGGTTTCGGCGTGTCGACGCCCGGACAATCCGTCGTGCGCGTGCACGCGCGGGACATCGCGAACGACGTCGCGACCTTCTGGACGACGCACGTCCCCCAATCCGTGCAAGAATAGACGTCTTCCGCGCAGGCCGGGACGCATTTCTGGGACTCGGGCGGCTTCGGCGTTTCCACGGACGGACAATCGGTCTTCAGTGCGCATGTCCGTGCCTGCGTGCCGCCGGCCGCGCACGCATCCCACGCCCCGCATTCCCACGCGTCCTTCGTGCAAGGAGGCGTGCACGACCGCGACGTCGCGGGGTTTTCGAGACCCGGGTCGCGGCACGTGCCCGGCAACGCGCACGCGCGCGTCTGCGCGCCGGCCGTCGTGCACTGGCCCCATTCCCCGCACGACCAATCATCGACGGTGCAATCCCGCGGCACGGAGAACGTCACGGCCGCGCTCTCCACCGTCACGGCCATCCCCGCCGCATCCGTTCCCGCAGCTGTCGCCGTCACGACATACGTCCCCGCCGCGAGCTTCAAACCCCCGAAATCCCAGTTCTCGCCGTTCCCGGCATCGGCGCCGCCGATCTTCGTCACCTGAACGCCGGTCAGCATCTTGACCGTGAAGTCCGCGGAAGCCGCGGGGCCGTTCGTGGTCGCGCGCAGCTCCACGGGAATTGCGACCGTCGCGCCCGCTGACGGCGACGTCATGGACACGCCGGTGAGCGGCGCCGACGCCGCCGCGGTCGTGAACGTCGCCTGCGCCGACGTCGCGACGCGGCCGTCCTGCGTCGCCGACTCCGCCTGATAAAAATAGGTCGTCGAAGGCTGCAGCTCGGCGAGGGTCAGGCTGTGGTTGATCTCGTACGCGTCCTCCTCGGGCGCGCCGGGCACGATGGCGACCTTGCGCTGCGTATCGCCCATCGCAGCGGAGATCCCGAAACGCACGACGGTGGTCGACGCTTCGCTCGTGGACCAGCGGATGACCGCGGAATCCTGCGTGAGGCCGGAGGCCGCGGGAGCGGTCGTGATGACGAGGGCCGTCTGCGCGAAGACGGCATGGACGGCGAACCACGCGCCCGCCAGGATGGTGACGGCGGCGACGGCCTTCCGGTCGGCGCCACGGAACGATGCGCGGGATGGCGTGGCCATAGGTTCACCGCTCGTCCCTGCTCTTCTCTTCCGCGATCTTCCGGACCTCGGGCGAGTTCACCTGTTCCTCGGTCTGGCCGTGCGACTCCATGCCGTGACGCTTCGCGAGCGCGAGCACTCCATCGACCGAATCGCCGCGGAATTCGGCAGGACAATCGATGCCGAAATCCCTGCACCGGAGCACTTTCATACGCGCACGGTTAATGTTTCTCGGCGAGAGTATACCGCAAACGGCGCCGGCGCGACACGACGCGCCGCCGCCCTACGCGGGGGTCAGGACGTTGCGGATGAACTCGACGCCGATGGCGACGAGGATGAGTCCCATGACCTTGGCGAAGGCGAGCGAGCCCTTCTTGCCGAGCAGCTTCAGAATGATGCCGGAATAATGGAAGAACACCTTGCTGAGGATGAGATTCGCGACCACGCCGGCGAGCGTCAGGAAATACCCGTATTCCTTGGAGAGGATGACGGCCGACGTGATCATGCCCGGCCCCGCGATGAGAGGCATTGCCAGCGGCACCACGCTGATGTCGCTCTCCTCGTCCGGCTGTTCGTTCTCGATGTTGATGCCGAAGAGGATCTGGAGGCCGAGAAGCACGAGGATGAGGCCGCCGGCGATCCGGAAGCTCTCGATTGAGATGTGGGAGGCGTTCAGTACCGCGTTCCCGAGAAACACGAAGACCGTCAGGATTACCCCCGCCCTTATGACGGCCGCGGTCGCCAGCCGCTCGCGTTCCTTCCTGTCGAGCTTCCCCGTGAGCGAGATGAACACCGGCACGTTGCCGACAGGGTCCATCACGCCGAAGATGGCGAAGAATACCTGCACGAATCCGAGCCACATGCCCCGTCAGAGGCCCTCAGCCGGAAAATCGCGGATTTTCCGGCAGTCCAGGCCGCACGCTGCAATGCTGCCGCCCCTTAGGCCGGCGACAACTGTTCCCCCGTCGAGAAAGGCCTCTGACGGGGCATACGCCTTGGGCATAGCACGCCGCGTCGCGCCCGGAAACGCGCAGTTGACGCGGCGAAGTCGGCTGTTATAGTGAAAAAGCGTTCATTGACGTTATGATCATGCCGCTTTTTATTTTCGCGGCTCGATGCCTAGCAAAGGAGCGGTCATGAGAGTCCCACGTTCGTACGCTTCACTTTGTTCCATGGGCCTTGCTCTGCTCGCGCTCTCGTGCGTGCAGGCGTTTCCCTCAACCGCATACGCGGCGCCGCCGACCGACGAGCTCAACCAGCTGGAGAAGGATTTCCGGCTGGCCTCGGGCCTGCTCTACGCGCAGACCGACGACGGCGGCTTCCGGATGATGTGCACGGTCACGGCCTTCGAAAAAAAGGGAAAGAAGTACCATTTCGTGACCGCGGCGCACTGCGTCGCGGACGACGACACCCGGCATGAACGGGTGGACGTCGCCAAGACGAACTGGTTCATCACCTTCGACGAGCCGGGCAACAAGAGCCTGATCGAGGCCAAGGTCATCGGCGTCGGCTACCAGCATCGCGGCGACGACTTCGCAGTGCTCGAGGTCGACCTGGACAAGGACGTCCCGACGATCCCGCTGGCGGCGAACGACCCCGCGCTCGGCGAGAACGTCTCGAACTTCGCCTCACCGCTCGGCCTCGGCAAGCAGCTGTTCCGCGGCCACGTGAGCATGGAGAAGCTCGACCGTCCGGTGATCGAGGACTCGATCAACTGGAAAGGCGCGACGCTCGTGCAGATGAGCAGCGGCCCCGGTTCGTCCGGCTCGGCGATCGTCAGCCAGCATCAGAAGGGCATCGTCGCCTTCCTGGTCGGCACGATCGGCGCGCGCGGTTCGCAGAACATCGTGACCATCCCCGTCGGGAGGTTCAAGAAGTTCTGGACTGAGGCGCAGGCCGGCACGTACAAATGGTACAAGCCGGACACCGAAAGCCTGGCCTTCGCATCAGGCACGGCCAAGGTCAAGAGACTCTGGAACCGCATCCACACCCAGGGCATCGTCTACCGCATCGCGGGCGAGGAAACCGCCCCCGAATGAGCGAAACCCGCACCGCGCGTGCGGGTTTTTTCTTTCCCGACCGTTGACTTTCCGCCGGCGGCGCGCCAAGGTCAGGCGTGGCGCGAAGGCGCCGTTCTTTCCCCATCCATGCGGAGGCGATTGTCATGAGAACCGACCCCGAAACGCTGCGGCGAGACCTCCTCGCCTGCGGCGGGAACCCCGAAGGCGTCGAGCGCGCGCTCGCCGGCCTCGCTCCGTTCTTCGCCATCGCGGAGTCCGGAAGCTACCCGCTCGGCCGCGCCTCGTTCGCGGACGTCGGCGGCATCGCGACCGCGCTCTGGCGCGCGGGCGGATTCCACGTGAAGGGCTGCGCGTTCCTGGCGTCCTGCCTGGACCACCGCGCCCCGCTCGCGAATCCTCCCCCGTCCGAGGCGGCGACGTTCTACCGCCGCCTGCGCGACCGCTACGACGGCGAGCTCACTCCGGCGCTTTCGAACCCGCGCTTCGACGCGGCGTTCGAGCGAGCACTCGGCAGCGCGCTCGAGGCGGCGCTCGGACGGGCCCTCAAGGGTTCCGGAGCGCTGGCCGCGGCGCATCCCTGGGACGACGTCCGCTACGTCCTCTCGGCCTTCACGGCGTTCGCCGCCGAAGGCAGGCGCGAAGCCGACGCACTCGGACCGCTCGTCGCGCTGCTCGCGTCGCACGTGCCCCTCTTCGAGGGCACGGGCCGCAACGAGGGCATCTGGTGCGTCCTGTCCGGCTGCTGAAAGGAGACCTCATGCGACTCGCCGCCAAGAAGGTCTCCGCGTACGGCATCCTGATCACCCGCACCCTCAAGGGCAAGGTGGTCGGCCGCGCTTACCTCTACGTCATGACGAACGGGCTGCACGACCGTCCGTTCGGCTTCATGGAAGACGTCTTTGTCGAACCGGAACACCGGGGCGACGGGACCGGCACCGCGCTCGTCGGGCGCGTCATCGCCGAGGCGAAGAAGCGCGGCTGCTACAAGCTCGTCGCCGGCAGCCGGCACGAGCGCGACCGGGTCCACGCCCTGTACCTGAAGCTCGGCTTCAAGGATTACGGCAAGGAATTCCGCATCGACTTCGATTGAAAAGACCCCTCTCGGGGTCTTTTTTCTTCGGGAGATTATCAGCCGAGAATTTCGCCTAGCGATTGGAAATCCCCAGGCATCATGTTCTTCTCACTCAGCGAGACATTTCGCACCTGTTTGAGCACGCAATAGTCGATTTTTTTCAATTCAGGAACCGCATCTAACCATTCTTTTTTCGCCCGCATCAGAACAATCATTGCCTTTCGTTCAATCGCCTTTTCAAGGAGGTAAAAACCGTATTTCTGACAATGCAATTTTTCACGAAAATTAAAGTTGGCGGAATGATAAGGAAAAAATTCGATGCAAGAAATATCTTTTGATACTTTTTCGTAAGATTTTTCCGATTTCAAAAAAGGTTTAAGCGTTTTTGACCAATAGCGAAAATCGTCGGTGAGCAAAAGTTCTGGATTGATAGGATAAAAAGGAAATCTAACATTCGTGTGTTGGATGTTCTTTTTCTCGGCTTCTAGCAGACCCGGAAAACTACCATATTCATTGTTCGCGTGGTCAAAGCCGGGTGGAATCACGCTGCCAGGATTAAGTTGCAATAAAACTACTCTTGAATGAAGTACATCTCCTACATATGGAACGGGATATGAATCCAGCCATATTTTGTGTTCCAACCTCCGATCCGAATTGAATTTCTCAATCGCTTCCCAATCTTCTTCCAATACAAACGGCGCATTTTTTGGAAGCCTGAGCCAAGGGTTCTCCATAATATGCTGACTAGAGGTCGTGCCCCATCCTCTTCTTCTTGATGCGCAGGTACTCGCGGTTGAACCGGTTCGGACGCGTCCGCAGCGGGATGCGCGCGGTCACGTTCACGCCTTCCACTTCGAGATCCTTGAGCTTCTGCGGATTGTTGGTCATGAGCCGCACGGAGACCACGCCGAGCTTGCGGAGGATGGCCGCCGCGGCCGCGTACTCGCGCGAATCGGGCGGCAGGCCGAGCTTAAGATTGGCTTCGACCGTGTCGAGGCCGTGGTCCTGCAGGTGGTAGGCGCGGATCTTGTTGAAGATGCCGATGCCGCGTCCCTCCTGCCGGAGATAGACGATGGCGCCGCGGCCGCGGGTGCGCACGTAACGCATGGCCATCCTGAGCTGCGCGTCGCAGTCGCACTTGAGCGACCCGAAGACCTCGCTCGTCATGCATTCCGACTGGACGCGCACCGGCAAGTCCTTGGCGCCGGCGACGTCGCCCATGACGAACGCGACGTGCGTATTGCCGTCGGTCTTGTCGGCAGCGTCGTAGAACGCTATCGCCTTCCACGTGCCGGTCGCCGTCGGGATGGACGCGGGCTCCGTGCAGACCAGCCGGGGGGTTTTCCTGCGCGTTTTCGCCGTCATGGTCGCATTGTAGCGCATTGACGCTCCCGCACAAACGCCCTACGCTCGATGCACGACGTCGTTCCTTTCGTCGGCCCCGCACCCGGAGGATCGTCATGCGAGACGGCGACCGTTCCCCGCTCGAAGCGTTCCGCGACGCGGCGCTCGCCCGGATCCCGCGCTGGTATTCGCCCTACGGCCACCTCGCCGGCACCGTCGGCGTCGGTCTCGCGGCGCTCGCCGTCGCGGTCGCGCGCGTGCATCGCGTACGCCGGCCGGAGCTCCTCGTCATCCCCGCCATCTTCGTCTTCTCGAACCTATTCGAATGGTGGGCGCACAAGAACGTGCTCCACCGGCCGCGACTCCTGTTCCGCGTGCTGTACGAGAAGCACACGCCGCTCCATCACCGGCTGTACCGATGGCAGGACATCCTTGATCTCGTGACGCGGAGCTGAGCAGGACTCCGTGTCTTTTGTCCGCTCGCCTCGCGTCCGCAAGACGAAATACGTTGACACGCGGGAAAAAATGCCGTATGCTCATCGGCCGGCTGTGATGCCCGCGACCGGCCACTGCACTTTCCACCAGCAGGAGGAACCAATGGCAAAGAACAAGGATGCCGATCGCCGCGAAGAGGCGGTCGACGAGTTCGAGCGGCGGTTCCTCGTGATCGCCATCGACCCGAAGATCCAGCGAGCGCCGAGCAAGCGTCTCGAGCGGGGATACTTCGAAGGCACCGACATGCGCGTCCGCATCGTCGACGACAAGAACGCCGAGCTGACGCGCAAGAGCGGCCGCGGCCGCATCCGCAAGGATCGGAACCGCAGGATCGACGTCTCCGACGCCCGTTTCCTCTTCGATGCCCTGCGCTACAAGCTGACGAAGCGACGGTACCTCAAGCAGGGCTGGGAGGTGGACTACTTCGAAGGCCCCCTCACCGGCCTCGTGCTCGCGGAGTTCGAGACGCGGTCGCCTGACGACGAAGTGAAGCTCCCGCCGTGGATCCACTCCGCGATCGAGGTCACCGAGTCGCTCAGCAACCAGCACCTGGCGCGCATCGCCTACGACCTGTCCGACGAGGACCCCGACCGCTTGATCCGCGAGCTGCTCCCCCGCGAGCTCCCGCGCATCGTGCTGACCGGCGGCCCGTGCTCGGGCAAGAGCTCGGTCATGGCCGCGATCAAGGCAGAGTTCAAGGACATGCTCCACTGCATCCCCGAAGTCGCGACTATCGTCATCGAACAGGTCGGCGCCAAGCCGCCTTTCGGCGACACGCTCGCGATGAAGGCTTTCCAGCGGACCATCTACCGCGTGCAGCTCGGCTTCGAGAAGGTCTCGAACCGGCAGGCGATCCGCGACGGGCGGAAGGCGCTGCTCCTGGACCGCGGGACGATCGACGGCGCCACGTACATGGGTCGCTGCGTCGCCGAACTCGAGAACGTGTGCCGCGCGTCGGTCGCGGAAGAGTACGGCCGCTATCACGGCGTCATCTGCCTCGAAACGCCGCCGCGCAAGATCTACGACGCCAACAAGGCCAACAAACCGGCCCGTTCGGAGTCGTACGACGAGGCGGCGGCGCTCGGCGGCCGCATCGCCAAGGTGTGGGGCGGCCACCCGAACTTCACGCTCATCAGGAACGAGAGTTCCTGGGACGCGAAGCTCGCGGCCGCCCGTGCCGCGCTCATAAGGCTGCTCGAACAGCAATGAGTCCCGACCCCCGCGCTGCGGGGGTCTTTTTTTACGCGGCAACCTTGATGAAGTGACGCGTCGGCGCCGCGGATCAGATGCAAAAAGGCCCGCCGTCACCGGCGGGCCTGACGCGTCACGGAAGCTACGACTTCGCCGCGGCTTTCGCGGCACCGTACTCCTGAAGTGCTTTCTTAAGCGCGGCTTGATATGCCGCTTTGGCGGCCTTGACGGCGTCCCGGTACGCGCGAAGCGCCTGCGCCCGCGTCATCGGAGGTTTCGGCATGCACTTCTCCTTGCATTGCTGTGCGGATTTTGAGCACTGCTCTGAAACGGCGTGGTCGCCGTTCGCGGATTTGATGCACTGCGTCCTTCCGACGTAGCAGGCCTGCAGGCACGAAGCGACCTCGGCCGACTGACCTGGCGGAGGAGGACACTTGCCGTAACAGGTGTTCGCATCCTCATCGCATTGCAGCTTCGCCGCAGCATCATCGCCGGCAGCAGAGACGCATTCATTGAAGCCTGAGTGGCACACGTCGCGACAGGAACCGCCCTGCGGTTGCTGACTTTGGCCGCCTCCGCATTTTTCGACGCACTGTTTGCCGGCAGCGGAGCACTTCTGCTTTGCCACGGCATCATCTCCTGCGGCGGCGGTGCATTCCTTATACGACGAGGCGCACGCGTCTTTGCAGGATCCGCCTTGCTGCGGATGATCGTCCTTGGGCGGCGTGCACGGCTTGTCGGCCGTCGAGGTCGTGCCCGGCTGGCACGGCGGCGGCGTCGGATTGTCGCCGGCCGGAGGCGGGTTGTCCGGCGGCGCGGCCG
>JAVHQX010000093.1:11291-12662 GCA_036171355.1 Patescibacteria group bacterium
GCGGCTGGCACGGCGCCGCCGCGGTCGAAGCCGTTCCCGGAGGGCAGGGCGGCAGCGACGGCTGGTCTCCAGCGGGAGACGCGTCGGCCGGCGGCTGGCACGGCGCCGCCGCGGTCGAAGCCGTTCCCGGAGGGCAGGGCGGCAGGCAGGGCGCGCCGGTCGCCGGATTGCACGGCGATTGATCGCCAACGGGAGCGCCGCCGATCGATGCGTACAAGAGCGTAGGGATAAGACCGAACGTCAGCGTGAAACTGAGCATGGCCATCCATGCTACGAAAGGATTCACGTGCCGCTTATGAAGCGGCAACGTTCTCGACTGTCGATCGTACATAGGATCACCGCTTAAACGCTTTAAATGTCGCGCGAATGTCGGCACGATTCCGAAAATGGCTCGCGCCATTTTTCCCGGCAAAAAACATCGCGCTTTATTTATTTTATGGGTTTATTATAGCATTTTTCCGAGCGAGCTTCAAGCGGAAATCCGGCCCGTACTGCGAGACTGCACGCGCGTCCGGAAGCGCGCCCGACCGAGGACAGGCGGTGATCCGGAGCATCTTGCCGTCACCTGCGGCTTGAAGATCCGCACCGCAGAATCTTGACGGTCCGCGGCGGCTATGAAGTGATGGGGCCTGCAGCGTCTGCTGCAAGGAATTCGCCCTTTCGACCAGGAGGTTCCCTTGTCCAGACGATTCGCCGACCTGCGGCGGCTCATGCAGGACTGCAGGAAGAACGGAAGCGCGTCGGCGAAGGCCATCGCGCCGCTCGGCCCGCTGTACGCGGCGGCCGACGACAACGAGTTCCGTCTCGCGGACCCGCGCACGTTCGATCACGGTTCCGTCCGGATGACGATCACTGTCGCCACCGGCCGCGACGCGTCCGGGCTCATGTTCCTCACTCCCGCGAAGATGCGGCCTGCGCTGCTGCGCATGCTGCGCTGGCGCTCGCTCGGCGATGCCCTGCGGACGCGGTACGAGCTTCCCCTCCGCTCCCGGCTCCCGACGGAGGTCCGCGCGGTGCTCGACAGCCACGTGCAGGACCTCGAAATCGCGCTCGCCTCCGCGCTGTGGGAATCGGTGTGGGACCACGCGCCTGACGAGTTCCTCGACGGGCCTCCCAAAGACGTCCTTTACGGGATCCGCACGGCCATCTGGTGCTTCGCCGCCCTCGTCGCCCTCGACGACGGCGAAGCCCGTCACCTCGCTCCGCTCATCCGGCTGTTCGCCAACGGCGTCCTCATCGACGAATCGACCGACCTTCCGGGCACCTGGGTGCTGCTCACTGCGGCGCCATGACCCTTCCCCGCCAAGTGGCGGGGAATTTTTTATAAAGACGGAAGACAGATGACAGAAGACGAGAATCTTCCTTCTTCTC
>JAVHQX010000094.1:0-2817 GCA_036171355.1 Patescibacteria group bacterium
TGGGTTCATGATGGGCGAAACGAGAGATGGTGTCTAACGGACGGGGGACATTCCAAGACGATGTCCCTTTGGTGCCTGTCCCTTTGGTGCCAGGCACCACGGTGCCAGGCACCGGGGACGCAGGCCGGGATGACCAACAAAAAACGCCCACCGCAAGGTTGCAGTGGGCGTACGGACTAGAACGTTCCCTTCGGGATACCCCCGAGGAAGCCGCCGCCCGCGGGCGTGCCGCCGCCGGAGCCCGGGCCCTCGTAGGTGACCAGGATCTCCTAGAAGGCGTCCGGGCCGCAGAAGTAGACGCGGATGAGCGCTGCCGGCTCGGTCTGCCAGTAGTCGAGCGACCGGTCGTCGGCGATCACCTCCTTGGTGACGAGCGCGCCGACGCCGCGAAGTTCAACACCTCAACGCACCACCCGCCGCGGACGCCGTGGCGTGAAATGACCCCCACGATAAATACAACCATGCGCTCGGCCCGCGGAGGCGGCCGACAAGGCCGCCCGGCCTCGCGTAAGGACGATGTCTCTTCCGCAAAGAAAGAAATAAAAAAGACCCCCGGGAGATCGGGGGTGGGCGCCTAGCGTTCGACGAGGACGACGCCGTTGGCGGCGGCGACCACGATGGGGCGGAGCTCGCGGTCCTGGTCGGCGGGCCAGGAGCCGTGGACGAGGATGCCGGAGCGGGAGTCGGCCGGATTCGTCAGCATGGCGTAGACGATGCCGCGGCGGCCGTCGTCGAGGCGCTCGTAAGTGTAGAGCAGCGGACGCCAGCTGCTGTCGCACGACTGCAACGGACTGACCCGGACGGCAGGATCATGGAGGTCGCGGTCGTACCAGAGCTCGTGGAACTCCGCGCCATGGTTGGCCACGGGGTAGACCACGAACCGGGACGATTCGTTCTCACTCTGGAACCAGACCGCGTAGCCCGCCTGACTGGACACCCATCCGGGCGGCGTACGGACACGCACCGCGACGTGGTCGAGGAGCACTTCGTGCTGGACGGCATCCGGCCCGGTGATCGCGGCCAGGACGCCGTTGCCGGTGTCGTAGGCGAACACCGGTCCGCTGCGGACCAGGACTGGCTCCGGCGGTTGCGGAGGCGGCGCCGGCATGATGGTACCCGGCGTCTCACCAAACAACGGCCCACACGACGCCGCGACGGAAACCGCCGCGAGCGCCGCGACCCGAACGAGGAACTTCTTCATTGCATCGTCTCCCTGTCGGACACAAAGAGCGGACACGGACCATCGGGTCCAGGGTCAGGTAACCGCGGCAAGAGGCGGCGGTCAAGTGCGAGAAGAGTACGACCACTCTCCCCTAACGGCGCAGCGTGCCACCGTGTCTGACCCCAAAGTGTCAGGCACCACGGTGCCTGACACCGAGACTAATTGTAATCGAATGCAAGCCTCAGGGTAGCGGCGTACTCCGTATTCTTTTTTTTGCAATCTCAAAGTAACCCTTATCTAGCTCTATCCCAAAAAAATTGCGACCGAGGCGTTTCGCAACGACTCCAGTCGTACCACTTCCCATAAATGGGTCTAGCACTAAATCGCCAGGGCTGCTACCAAGCAACACGATCCGCTCCAATAAACTTTCGGGCTTTTCGGTGGGATGGCTAGTTATGTGTCGCCTCGCGGGCATGGTCCAAAGATTTCGCATCTGCTTCCCGCCGTTTATCTCCTTGGCTAATGCATAGTTGAAAAAATACTTCTTATCCTTGCTCGCAACCCAAATTAGTTCGGTTGAGGGGACGAAACGATTCCTAGAGAGCAAAGGCGTTGCGTTTGGTTTGAACCAAATTACATCATTAATTATCCAATAACCTAAATCCTTAAGGGCCATCCCAATAGAAGGATGGTTATGAAGGGTGCCCGATACCCAGATGGTGCCAGACGCCGGGCCGAGCGCATGGCTGTATTTAACTCGGGGGTGATTTACGTCACGGCGTCCACGAAGGGTGCGCCGCCGGCGACCGTTTTCCTTAGCCGACGGCTGTCGGCCAGGTCGCCGACGGCGTACCCGGAGCGGACGACGGGTGCATGGTGGTTCTGGATTCCGGATCAAGGCCAGAATGACAACTTCCTCTTTTACTCCAAACGGCTCGCCTCCTCTGCCGCAGCCATGAACTCAGAAATCGTCATGGGACGGCCTTCAGCATCGGCTTTCATTTGAGCTCGACAAATAGGGCAATCGTCGAACAAGCCGTCGTCCGGTCGCATAAAAAGTGGCTCTTACATATTACGCGCGCGACCCTAAACCATGGCAGCCGTTTAGGCAAGGATTCACGACATTTTGGCTGCAAGGTTCTTGATTCCTGGTCTCGGCCCGGGATGACGGGTGACTTCTCCGTTTCTGGATTCCGAATCAAGTCCGGAATGACAAGTTTTTTCTGCCCCGCCACAAACATCTCATTCCAAGGAAGGGTGGGGTCCCGCCCTTAGGCGGGAGATTCCGGCTTTCGCCGGGATGACAAAAACGGTCCTTACGGACCGTTTTTTCTTTCGTGCTAGCGTTTGGCCCGCCGGGAGACTCGTCTCAAAGCTCCTGTCGAATCTGCTCCCAAGTGAGACCGCTGTACTTTTCGATCTCCACCAATACGTAGCGAAGCGTGTGCTTCGGCAGCTTATGAGGGATGGTCACGGACTTCTGCGTGCCGGGCCACGTCGCCTTATAATGGCTTCCCGCTCCCCCGACCTCGTCAATCACGAAACCAAGGCGCATGAGCGCCTTGAGGAACTTCGGTCTCTTGATTTCACCGGGCAGCTCGCTAAGCGGCGGCATACTGATGAGACGCCGCTCCGAACTTCTTGATATCCGCCTC
>JAVHQX010000095.1:0-1667 GCA_036171355.1 Patescibacteria group bacterium
CGCCGACGTTGTCCGCGATGACGGCCGGGTTGCGCGGGTCGTCCTCGGGGATGCCTGCTTCGACCTTCCCGACGAGGTCGGCGCCGACGTCGGCGGCTTTCGTGAAGATGCCGCCGCCGAGACGGGCGAAGACGGAGATGAGGGAACCGCCGAAGCCGAGGCCGACGAGCGCGTTCAGCGCGGTTTCCATGGGCACGAATTTCCTGGCCACGGCGAAGAAGCCGGCGACGCCGAGAAGGCCGAGGCCGACGACGAGCATGCCCGTGATCGAACCGCCGCGGAACGCCACGTTAAGGGCGCTCGACATGCCGCTTTTCGCCGCTTCGGTCGTCCGGACGTTGGCGCGGACCGACACCTGCATGCCGATGTAGCCGGTGAGGGCGGAGAGCGAGGCGCCGATAAGGAAGCCGATGGCGGTGATGAAGTTCAGCTTGAGCCAGAGCAGGATGAAGATGACCGCGGCGACCGTGGCGGCCGACTTATTCTGGCGGAGCAGGTAGGCATTCGCGCCCTCCTGGATCGCCTTGGCGATCGCGCGCATCTTGTCGTCGCCCTGCGGCTTGGCGAGAATCCAGCGGATGAGGATCGCGCCATAGCCGATCGCGACGAGGGCCGCGACGAGCGCGAGGAGTAAAGGAGTGGCCATAGGTGCTTCGACCGACGAAATCCGCCTTATTCGGCGTTTTTCCTGGTCCTTACCTTAATACCGGGTTTAGGTCCGGCTGAAATAAGAGAAATAAAAAACGGGGTTTTCCCGCTGAAGGATAGGAAATTTCCCCGGCTTTTGTCAATCGGAGGGACCGGACCGCGGGTCAGCGGCGCCTGCGAGATTGACTTTCTTGCGGAACTGCGCGCGATGGCCGTGTTTCGCGAAGACGTAGGCCGCCTCCACGAGCATCAGGTCGCGCATGGCCAGGATGGGCCGCAGCCTCCCGCAGAATGACTCGCGGTTTTCTTTTGCAGACACCATGGCCTCCCTGGTTGGGTTTGGCTGCCTCGTGAAAGAACAATCCAGCATACTGTCGTCGGGCCTGTTCCGTCAAAACGGCGGCATACGACCGGGGAGGGGAAAAGTCACGAGAGGATTGACAGGCCCGGGTGTGGTTGTTACCGTTATACCACGAGTTTGAGAGGGAATTCGGTGCAGTTTTTTCGCTTGATTGAGCAATTTTTCCACTCTCTCGCCTTATTCTGTTAAGCGGACAGAATATACCTAGAACAGTCAAAAAAATAAGCATTACGCTCCTAGTCTGGGCGTTCAAAGGGTTAATCGGCTTGAAAAAGTGCTTAACCCTTTTGCTTTTGATGGTGAAGAAACCATTTTTTTGGCTTTGTAGAGCGGTTATCAACCCAATCTTCGCCATTCTCTACTTGGGCTATCGGTTCTTCAAAAAGCTGATTCTCGCCTTATCGGAACCCATGCGCGACCGGGCCATGAGCCTGCTCGCCAACCGATATGCCATCCACGCCGTCGTCATCGTGCTGACCTTCGCGGTCACCGCGACCAACATCTATGCGAGCAACGGCGCCAGCGCGCAGGTCGATGCCGCGAGCCAGAAGAGCATCCTCGCGGACCTCACCCAGAACGACGGGGAAACAATCGTCGTCGAAGAGGCGACGACGGAGAGCGTGAACGCGTCGACCGACGTTTCTTACCTTTCGAATCA
>JAVHQX010000095.1:1677-2814 GCA_036171355.1 Patescibacteria group bacterium
CAGGCCCTTACGGCCCACGACGGGTCGGCAGCCGTCGACGACCAGCAGGGAACGGAAGAGGGCCCGTATCAGGACGACCCCGACGAGCTCGTCTTGTCGCCGCTCGCCAACGCCGTGCGCGTCGAACCCCAGGTCGACGAGGGGTCGGCCCCGCCGACCAGGACGCGGACCGAGGAGTACACCGTTGCGGACGGCGATACGCTCGGCTCCATCGCGCGCGAGTTCGGCTTGCGCACGGAGACGCTGCTCGCCGCCAACGGCTTGAGCGCGCGGAGCGTCATCCGCCCCGGACAGATCCTCAAGATCCTGCCGGTGGACGGCATCGTCTATAAGATCAAAAAGGGCGACACCCTTTCCAAGATCGCCAAGACCTTCGACAGCGACGCGGAGAAGATCTTCGAGATGAACGGCCTGTCCGACGGCGCGGCCCTCGCAGTGGGGGATGAGCTCGTCCTTCCGGACGGCAGACTGCCCGCCCCTCCGCCTCCGAAGCAGCCGTCGCGCATCGCGACCAACATCAAGAACATCTTCGTGCCGCCGCCGTCGCCCGACCGCACGAATGGCAGCGGTATGATCTGGCCGACCGCCGCGTGGCGCATCACCCAGTACTACGGGCATTGGCGCGCTGGCGCCCGGCACACCGGCGTCGACATCGCCGGTCCGAAAGGGACGGCGGTGTACGCCGCGAACGACGGCGTGGTCGCGGTCTCCGGCTGGAACAGCGGCGGTTACGGCAACATGATCATCATCGACCACGGAGGAGGACTCTTCACCCGCTACGGCCACGCCTCGAAGCTGCTCGTGAGGGCGGGCGACACCGTGAAGAGGGGCGACGCCATCATGCTGATCGGCTCGACGGGCAGATCGACCGGTCCGCACCTCCACTTCGAGGTCATGACCGGCGACCCGCATCACCGCGTCAATCCGCTCGAGTACGTGAAACTCTGATGAAAGACAAGACGCGGCCGCACGGCCGCGTTTTTATATGGCGGTCTCTAGGATTTAACGCAACGGGACATTAGTGCCCCGAACACCCCCGCCGGGGTGTAGTAGTTTAGGACCTGGCGCGGCCTCGATTTCAGGCTGTCCTGGCATTTCCTGATCTCGCGCGCCGTCACCTTGTTGAAGTCTGTGCCC
>JAVHQX010000096.1:0-2805 GCA_036171355.1 Patescibacteria group bacterium
TCGACGACAAGGGTTTCATCAACGAGCTCGTCGCGAACGTCGTCGCGAACGCCGCGAAGATCGACGCCATCATCACCAAGTACGCGCCCGACTGGCCGATCGAGCAGATTACCAACGTCGACCGCAACATCCTGCGCATCGGCGTGCAGGAGCTGAAATTCACCGACACCATCCCCTCGAAGGTCGCGATCAACGAGGCAATCGAACTCGCGAAGACGTTCGGCGGCGAGTCGTCGGGCCGCTTCGTGAACGGCGTGCTCGGCGCGATCTACAAGGACATGGTCGTGAAGGGCGAGATCAAGGAGGTCGACAAGGTGGAAAAGAAGAAGAAAGAGAAGGACGAGAAAGAGGGCGAGGAGCGGCAGCCGGGAGGGACGCCCAAGGAGAAACATAAATCCAAGAAGGCGGAAAAGGCGGATTAAGTCTTTGACGTTCGCGGATCCCTGATGGTCTCTTATCCTCCTCCGGAGGATGACGGACGATTGGCGATGCCGCGCGGCCGGGCAGGCGCCCCGCCGCGACGACATATTTTATGATGCGAGATTTCTCGAAGTTCGAGGCCCACATCGGCGTGACCTTCGCCGACAAGGGGATTCTCACCCAGGCGTTCGTCCATCGTTCCTATCTCAACGAGCATCCGACGTTCGCGTACGGGCACAACGAGCGGCTCGAATTCCTCGGCGATGCCGTGCTCGAGCTCATCGTCACGGAGCACCTCTACCGCCAGTACCCCAACCCGGAAGGCGAGCTCACCAACTGGCGCGCGGCGCTCGTCAACGCGAAGATGCTCTCCGACATCGCCAAGGAGATCGGCATCGAGGCATACCTCTATCTTTCGCACGGCGAATCGAAGGACGGCCAGAGCAAGGCGCGGCAGTACATCCTCGCGAACGCCATCGAAGCCGTCATCGGCGCGATGTACCTCGACCAGGGGACGGAGGTCGTCCGCGGCTTCATCGACCGTTTCGTGCTCTCGCGGCTGCCGCACATCCTCGAGTTCCAGCTTCATCTCGATCCGAAAAGCCGGTTCCAGGAGCGCGCGCAGGAGACCGTCGGACTCACGCCGACCTACCGCGTCCTCGACGAAAAGGGCCCCGACCACGCCAAGGAATTCACGGTCGGCGTCTACCTCGGCGACGAGCTCGTCGCGAGCGGCATCGGCACGTCCAAACAAGAGGCGCAGATAGACGCGGCGGAAAAGGGGTTGAAAGCGAAAAATTGGTGACGGCCTTCCTCGTTCAACGACGGCCGGCTCGGAGTACGCCGCCGACGACCTCGAAACGGTCGCCTTGCGGCGCACCCCGAGCCGGCCTCGCTCCGCGAGCTGTCGGCGGGAATCTTTCCGCCGCGAGGGGGAGGGGAAAAAGAATAAGGAAGGCCCTTTCGGGCCGTCTTTTTTTGTGGTAAAATAGGCGGGTATGACCAATCCCGCTCCCGCTCCAGGAGGGAAGAGCAACGCGCTCGAAGTGATGGACAAGCTGTTCGACATCGCCGTCACCAAGGGCGCGTCGGACATCCATCTCGTGGTCGGCAAGCCGCCGCTCCTGCGCATCTTCGGCGAGATCATGCCGATCGAGGGGGCGAAAGTGCTCACGAAGGACACCATCGAGGAGATCATCTTCTCGTTGCTCACGGAGGAAGAGAAACGGCGCATCATCGATGACAAGGAGCTCGACGTCGCCCACCAGATTTCGTCCGGCAAGCGTTTCCGCGTCAACCTGCACTGGGAGAAGACGAACCTCGCGATGGTCGCCCGCACCATCCCGTCCGAGATCCCGACGATGGAGTCGCTCGAACTGCCGCAGGTCATCCGCGAGATGACCAACTATCCGCACGGCCTCGTGCTCGTCACCGGCCCGACGGGCTCCGGCAAATCGACGACGCTCGCCGCGATGATCGACAAGATCAACCTGACGGAGGCGGTCAACATCATCACGCTCGAGGATCCGATCGAGTTCCTCTTCGAGGCGAAGATGGGCGTCGTCCGCCAGCGCCAGCTCGGTCAGGACTTCCTTTCGTATGACGAGGGTTTGAAGCACATCCTGCGCCAGGACCCCGACGTCGTCATGGTCGGCGAAATGCGCGACACGGACACGATCTCCACGACGCTGACCATCGCCGAGACCGGCCACCTTGCGTTCGCCACGCTCCACACCTACAGCGCCGCGCAGACCATCGACCGCATCATCGATGCCTTCCCGCCGAACCAGCAGAACCAGGTCCGCGCGCAGCTCGCACTCACGCTCCGCGGCGTCATCTCGCAGCAGCTGCTGCCGAAGATCGGCGGCGGCCGCGTCGCCGCGCGCGAAATCCTCGTGAACACGCCGGCGGTCGCCAACCTCATCCGCGAGAACAAGATCCCGCAGATCAAGAACGTCCTGCAGACCTCGGCCTTCGAGGGCATGGTGACGCTGACCCAGGACCTCAATCGGCTCATCAAGGAGAAGCAAGTCGAGAAGGACGTCGCGATGCAGTACGTCATCGGCAACGAGCCGCTCGGCGAGGATGAAGGAGGATCGAAAAAAAAGAAATGGTAAGGATGTGCTGATGCCGGTCGTTTCCGGGTGCGCCCCCCGCGCCCCCGGAACCACCTTCCGCCCGCTTTTTCGAAGGGGAGGGAGGGCAGGGAGAAAAAGGAGGGTCCCCGTGGGGCCCTTTTCTTGCAGGGATTTTGCTGCTAACGTCGTACCGCGTGCGTCCGTGGTGAAATGGATATCACGGCAGCCTTCGAAGCTGCTTTTGGGGGTTCGAATCCCTCCGGACGCACCATCAAAAAGGGGACCTCTTTGCGGGGCGCCCTTTTTG
>JAVHQX010000097.1:0-12447 GCA_036171355.1 Patescibacteria group bacterium
CGACGTTCGGCGGAGAAGGCAACGTCTACCGGACGAAGCGCGGCGTCGAAAAGATCCTCTTCCGCTCGACCATCGTCTTCGCCGTGGTGTTCCTGGGCCTCGCCCTGGCCACCATTATCCTCCCCCAAGCGTAACCACGGACGGCAAGCCGCGCCTCGGCGCGCTCCGCCGCCCCGCCCTGCGGGGCTCGCTCGACGTACGCATGAGTACGTCCCGTTCCGTTCCTCGGTCCCGTCCAGGATCGCGTTCGAAATCGCGCCTGCCCCGGGCCCTCATCCACTGTGTCCAAACTCTCGGAACGCATCGCATCGCTGTTCGGAAAACGCGCCGGGCGCAGGCCCGACGGCACGGTTGACGCACATCGGAGCTTCGATAAGGAAATCGTCCTCCGTTTCTCAGGCCGGCGCGCCCCGACGCTGAAACAGCTCAAACATCTGCCGCGTTATCTTTCCCAAAAAGAAAAGACGTTCGTCCGCGCGATGCTCGCGGTGATTGCCGTCGCGGTCGCCGCCATCGGCGTGAAATTCGCCGGCGAGCACATCATGACGGTCCCCGCCGCCGGCGGCGACTACGTCGAAGCGTCCATCGGCGCGCCCCGCGAGGTCAATCCGGTCCTGGCGTCCTCCAACGACGCGGACCTCGACCTCGTGAAACTGGTCTACTCGGGCCTCATGAAGACGACGTCCCGCGGGGAACTCGTTCCCGACTTGGCCGCCTCATACCAGATGTCCGAGGACGGCAAGACGTACACGTTCACCCTCCGCGATGGCGTCCTGTGGCACGACGGCGCGGCGTTCACGTCGCGCGACGTCGCGGCGACCATCGACTACGTCAAGAACCCCGCCTGGAAGAGCCCGCTCGCCTCGCAGTTCAAGAACGTCACGGTAGCGGCCCCCGACGACAAGACGGCGGTATTCACGCTTTCCGAGCCGTTCGCGCCGTTCCTCTCGATGCTGACCGTCGGCATCCTGCCGGAGCACCTCTGGCAAGACGTGAAGCCCGAGAACGCGTCCCGTGCCGAACTCGACATCAAGCCCGTGGGCACCGGTCCGTTCAAGTTCAAGAACTTTACCAAGGACAAGCGCGGCGCCATCCTCTCCTTCACGCTGGCCAGGAACGACCAGTTCTACGACGCGAAACCCCATCTCGCGTCCGTCACCTTCAAGTATTACCAGGACTTCGGCGCCGCGCAGGAAGCGCTCGCCTCCCGCAGGGTTGACGGAATGAGCTTCCTCCCGCTAGAGTTCCGCGATGCCGCCGAGAAGCAGCGCAACGTCCGATTCTACACGCTCCGGCTGCCGCAGTACACCGGCATCTTCTTCAACCAGAAGCAGAACGCGGCGCTCAAATCGAAGGACGTCCGCCAGGCGCTGACCATGGCCATCGACCGCGCGGCGGTCCTCCGCCAGGCGCTCGGCGACAACGGCGTCGTCGTCAACAGCCCGATTCTCGCCGGGTTCGTGGGGTTCCACCCCGACGCGAAGAAGCGCGGCTTCGATCCCGCCGCCGCCGCCGACCTCCTCGAAAAGGGCGGCTGGAAGCTCGATCCCGCCGACGGCATCCGGAAACAGGAGACCAAGGACGACAAGAAGAACGTCGTGAAGACCCCGCTCGAAGTGACGCTCACGACCGTCGACGCCAAGGAGAACATCGCCGTCGCGCAGGCGGTCAAGCAATACTGGGACGGCATCGGCGTGAAGACGGAACTCGAGATCGTCCCCGCGTCGAAGATCCAGAAGGACAAGATCAGGCCCAGGGACTACGACGCGCTGCTGTACGGAGAAATCATGGGTCCCGACCCCGACCCGTTCCCGTTCTGGCATTCGTCGCAGAACGACGCGTCCGGCCTGAACCTCGCCGTGTTCTCCAACCGCCGCGCCGACGAGCTCCTCGAGAAGGCGCGTGTCGCGACGAAGACGGAGGACCGCGAAGCGGACTACAAGGAATTCCAGGACATTCTCGCCGAGGAAGTGCCGGCCATCCTCCTGTACAGCCCGACGTATACCTACGTCGTGAGCAGGAAGGTGATGGGCATCGAGACGACGACCATCTTCACGCCCGCGGACAGGTTCGACGACGTCGCGTCGTGGTACATCAACACGAAACGGATTTGGAAGTGACGTGGTATACTGACGGTCCTCGGTCGCGCTCTTTTGAACGGCAACGGCCACGCGGATGTGGCGGAATGGCAGACGCACTAGCTTCAGGAGCTAGCGGGGGCAACCTCGTGAGGGTTCGAGTCCCTCCATCCGCACCACCCTTCGCTGAAGCTTCGGGTGGCGCAGCCACCCATTTCAAAGACGGGTGCCCCTCGTAGCCTTGCGCAAAGAGGGGTGGCGCTCAAAGCTTCGACGAAGAATGGTGAATAGATCAAGAAGCGGCAAGATGTCGAAGGCGCGAGCGCGGCTCGGACCTTCCCACTTTTCCACTTCTCGCCCGGGCCAGCGGCTCGCGGCAACTGGAAAATCCCCTAACCATTCATTTTTATTCGCCCGTGGCGGCCCTCTTGCCGTTCCCCGGGTAACCATTCCGTATGACGGAAGACAAGAATCATCCGCGGCCGCAGCATCGGCCGCAGGGCCGGAGGCCGATGCCCCCGCGCCCGCTCACCAGGCGGCGCCCCCCGCATGAACCCATGCGGCAGGCCCCAATCGAACCGGTGAGGAACGTCCGGCCCTCGAACCGCACCGAAATCCTCACGGGTCCCCAGCAGCTCGTCGCCCCGGCAGGCACTCCCCCGCTCAAGGTCTACGCCCTCGGCGGCCTCGAGGAGATCGGCCGGAACTGCACGGTCCTCGAGTGCGGCGACGACATCGTGATCGTCGACTGCGGTTTGATGTTCCCGGAAGAAGGCATGCCGGGCATCGACTACATCATCCCGAACATCACGAGCCTCCGCGGCCGCGAGAAGAACATCCGCGGCATCGTCGTGACGCACGGCCACATGGACCACATCGGCGGCATCCCGCTGACCATCAGCCGTCTCGGGTTCCCGACCATCTACACCGCGCCGCTCACCGCCGGCATCATCCGGAAGCGGCAAGAAGAGTTCGGCAACCTCAACAATCTCAAGATCCAACTCATCAACGCCGAATCGAAGATCCAGCTCGGCCGGCACTTCCTGTTCGAGCCGTTTCACGTCAACCACAACATCTCCGACGCGTTCGGCGCCGCGTTCCACACCCCGTACGGCACCATCCTCATCACGGGCGACTTCAAGTTCGACTTCTCGCCGGTGAACGACGAGCCCGCGGACCTCACGCACATCGCGATGTTCGGCGCGAAGGGCACGCTCGCGCTCTTCTCGGATTCGACCAACGCCGAAAGCCCGGGCCACCAGATCTCGGAGAAGAAAGTCAGCGAGGAGATGGAGCGCATCTTCCAGCAGCATAAAGGCCGCCTCATCATCGGCACGTTCAGCTCGCTCCTCGCGCGCATCCAGCAAATCATCTGGCTGTGCGAGAAGTACGGCAAACGCCTGATGATCGAGGGCCGCAGCATGAACGCGAACGTGGAGATCGCGCACTCCATGGGGTACATGCACATGAAGCCCGGCACCATCGCCGAGGAGCACGAGTTCGGACGGATTCCCGACGAGAAGCTCGTCATCGTCTGCACCGGCGCCCAGGGCGAGAAGAACGCGGTGCTCATGCGGATCGCGAACAACGAGCACCGCCGCCTCAAGGTCCAGCCCGGCGACGGCCTGGTGTTCTCCTCGTCGGTCATCCCCGGCAACGAGCGCACGGTCCAGTCGCTCAAGGACACGCTCGTCCGGCAGGGCGCGAAGATCTACCACTACCAGAACCTCGACGTGCACGCGGGCGGCCACGCCAAACAGGAGGACCTGAAGCTCATGATGCGGCTCACGAAGCCGAAATACCTCATCCCGATCCACGGCAACCGCTTCCTGCTCGAATCGCACGCCAACCTCGGCGAGGAGGTCGGCATCCCGCGCCAGAACATCTTCGTCGCCGACAACGGCCAGGTCATGCAGTGGACGAACGAGGGTGCGCAGCTGACCAAGGAGCGCGTGCCGACCGAGTACGTCATGGTCGACGGCCTCGGCGTGGGCGACGTCTCCGAAGTGGTGCTGCGCGACCGCGTGGCGCTCGCCGAGGACGGCATCTTCGTCGTCATCGCCACCATCGACAAGAAGACCGGCGACCTCGTAGGCTCCCCCGACATCATCTCGCGCGGCTTCGTCTACATGCGCGAGAACAAGGAGCTCATCGAGCGGTCCCGCGCCTTCATCAAGAAGCTCCTCAAGGACACGGACAAGCGCTCCCCCGCCTTCGAAGACTACCTCAAGAACAAGATCCGCAACGACGTCGGACAGTTCCTGTTCCACGCGACGGAACGGCGCCCGATGGTCCTGCCCGTGATCATCGAAGTCTAGACGCAGAGAACAAAGAAGACAGGGAAGAAAGAAAAGAGCGGTTCGCCGGCGACGGCGGCCGCTTTTTTCGCGCAAGCGCCGTCTTTTCTCTTTCCTCTTTTCTCTCTATACTCCCCGCATATGGCTACCGCGAAGAAAAAAATCATCGTCTCCGGCATCCAGCCCTCGGGGAAACTGCACGTCGGCAATTATGCCGGCGCGGTGCGCAATTGGCTCGATCTCCAGGACTCCGGCGACTACGACTGCTACTTCTTCATCGCCGACTACCACTCGATCTCCGAGGACTACGACCCGGCGGAGAAGCGCAAGCAGATCATGGACCTCGCCCTCGACCTCCTCGCGCTCGGCATCGACCCTGAGAAATGCGCGTTCTTCGCGCAATCGGCCGTTCCGGAGCACACCGAGCTCTGCTGGGTCTTCAACACCGTCACGCCCGTCTCGTTCCTCGAACGCATGACGCAGTTCAAGGACAAGGCCGCCCGCCAGGCCGCAAACGTCAACGCGGGGATTTTCGATTACCCCGTGCTGCAGGCCGCGGACATCCTCATGTACAAGGGCGAATTCGTCCCGGTCGGCCAGGACCAGATCCAGCACGTCGAGCTGACCCGCGACATCGCGCGCTTCTACAACAACAAGTTCGGCGCGTATTTCCCCGAGACGAAGCCGAAGATCACCGACACCCCGAAGCTCCTGTCGCTCACGGACCCGCTCCGGAAAATGTCCAAATCCCTCGGCGAGAAGTCCTACGTCGCGCTCACCGACGAGCCGGCGGCGATCGAGAACAAGCTGAAGCGGGCCGTCACCGAGACCACGGGCATCCTCCCCTTCGACTCCGCGGAATTCCTCAACGGGAACATCTTCGAGCTGGTCGAGAAGGCGGCCGGACGGAGCGACGAAGAGAAGAAGGGCTACGCCGGCGTCTGGAACCTGCTCACGATGCTCCGGCTGTTCGGGCAGCCCCACGAGGCGGACCGCGTCTTCGCCGGCCAGCCGATCAAATACGGCGACCTCAAGAAACTGGTCGCACAGCGCATCGGCGAATACTTCGCGCCGTTCCGCGAAAAGCGCGCCGCGCTCGCCAAGGACCCCGAGAAGGTGCGGCGCATGCTCGAACGCGGCGCCGAAAAAGCCTCCGCGGTCGCCAAGAAGACCATGAAGGACGTCCGCGGCATGATCGGCCTCGGATAGTTGACGGTTTTTTGCCGTTATGCGCAGCTTCGGTAAGCGCAAACTGCGGTCTTTCTCTCAAACCGAAGCCCGGAGGTGGGTCATGAAGATCCACGACAAGAGGATCCGTTACGCGGATGGGTTCGCGATCCGGAGCATCTTCCCGGACATGGACATCCTCGAGTCCTGGTCGACCACGGGCGACCGGCGGGGCGGCCTGCCGACGCCCTTCGTCCCCGAGAACGAGATCTGGGTGGACCGCCGTTTCCGCAAGGAGACGAAGTTCCTCCTGGAGGTCCACCGCATCGAGCAGCTCAAGCGCGGCTGGCCGTATGCCAAGGTGCGCGAGTACCTCAAGGCGCGGCTGTGCAAGCCGGGCCCGATGCCCGCGCACGTCATCCGCAGCGCGAAGAAGGGGCGGCTGACGATCAGGTACGTCCGCGGGGAGCTGGTCCGCCAGCACCTCGACCCGTGCTTCATCTTCGGCGGCCACGACCTCGTCTACAAGTACATCCCCGCGCACGAGGTCTGGATCGACGCGCGGCAGGATCCGCGCGAGATCAAGTACACGCTCCTTCACGAGCTCCACGAGCGGCGCCTCATGGCCAAGGGCTGGACCTACGACAAGGCCCGCAAGTCCGCGAGCGAAGCTCGCGGGTCACCGTAAGCCGAATTCCGCCGGCCAACGCAAAACCCCCTCTTGCGAGGGGGTTTCATGTCAGGCCTGCCTATAAGCCGAATTCCGTGTCTCCCGTTAGGGAGATGGCGGTCATCTCTCTGGGGCCGCGATTTCTCGCGGTCTCAAGCGAGCTACCAATACTTGCTCTTGCACCGGATAGGGTTTTCCACGGCGCCCCTCTCGGGGCATGTCCCGCGTGGGCTCTTACCCCACGTTTTCAACCTTACCTGCTGCGCCCTCCGAAGCCTTTCGGCGTAGGAGGGGCCGACTCATCCGTCTTGCGGCGGATTCAGGCGGTGTGTTTTCTGTTGCACTCTCCCTGGGCTTGGGTCGATCAAGCGTTCACTCGTCGTTCAGGGACCGAAGTCCCTTCGCACCCGAGAAAATTCTCGATCATCTTGCTCCCGGTCGCCGTTAGCGACTATCCGCTTCCTCCGCTTGCGCGAAGGGGTGTTCGGACTTTCCTCCCGAGATGCGATGCATCAAGGGCGAACGCCCGGCCTGCCTGACGTGCGGTCCTTTTTCAAAGACGCTCGTGATTATAGCGCAAAAGAGCCTTTTGTCAATGCCCTGCAAAAGGGCGTATTGCCCCTCCCCGCCTTTCTCTCTAAGATAAGGGGGTCTTATGAAGAAAAGCGAGCTGGCGTTCACGGCGCTCCTGGTCCCCCTGGATTTCCTGCTGGTGTTCGCCGCGGCGCTGACCGCGCACAACCTCCGCTTCCGCGCCTTCGCCGGGCTCCGCCCGGTCGTCTTCGAGATTCCCCTGCCGCAGTTCATGGCCTTCTCGGCCGCCGTTGCCGCGGTTTTCGTGCTGTGCTTCGCGCTCGCGGGACTCTACGCCGTCTCTGGGCCCCGCCGCATCAAATCCGAGGTCTCGCGGATCTTCCTGGCGTCCTCCGCCGGCATCATGACGGTCATCGTGCTGATCTTCTTCAAAGGCGAGCTGTTCTCCTCGCGGTTCATCGTGCTGGCGGCCTGGCTGCTGTCGCTCCTCTACGTGGCGACTGGCCGCGTGTTCGTGCGTCTGGGACAGCGGCTCCTCATCCGCGCGGGCGTCGGCATCCACAAGGTCGCCGTCGTGGGCGGCGAGGACCGCACGACCGCGCTGCTCATCCAAGAATTCACCAAGAACCCGGCGATGGGCTACCTCGTCGTGCAGCGCGTGAAGGCCTTCGACGACGTCACGGAAATGGAACTCGACCGGGCCGCGGACGCCGGGAACCTCGACGAGATCATCGTCACCGACCCCGACATCGATCGCGAGACGCTCGCGCGCATCCTCGGGTTCGCGCAGTCCCGCCACGTGACCTTCAAGTACTCCGCCGACCTCCTCGCGACCCACGCCAAGAACATCGAGATCGGCGCGATCGCCGGCGTGCCGATCGTCGAGATCAAGGGTACCAGGCTCGACGGCTGGGGACGCATCTTCAAACGCGTCTTCGACCTCGCTGCGTCCGCGCTGCTCATCGTCCTGACGTCGCCGACCATGCTCGCGGCCGCGATCGCCATCAAGCTCGACTCCAGGGGGCCCGTCCTCTTCGCGCGGCTCGACGACGGCTCGTTCGTGACCCGCATCGGGGAGCACGGCCGCGCGTTCCGCTACTTCAAGTTCCGCTCGATGAAACCCGGCACGCACAACCTCCGGTACGGCGAGCTCTCGCACCTCGACACCCGCAAGGACGGCCCGCTCGTGAAGCTCAAGGACGATCCCCGCGTGACCCGCGTCGGGAAATTCATCCGCAAATACTCCATCGACGAGCTGCCGGAACTGTTCCTGGTGTTCGCCGGCAAGATGAGCCTCGTCGGGCCGCGGCCGCACCTCCCCGAGGAGGTCGCCAAATACACCACGCGGCAGCGCCGCGTCCTCACGGTGAAGCCCGGCATCACCGGCATGGCGCAGGTCTCCGGCCGCGCCGACCTCACCTTCGACGAGGAGGTCAGGCTCGATACCTTCTACATCGAGAACTGGTCGCCGTGGCTCGACCTGGCCATCCTCGTGCGCACGCCCATCGTCGTCATCGCCCGCAAGGGGGCCTCCTGATATGCGCATCGCGCTCGTCCATGACTATCTCGTGCAGGACGGCGGCGCCGAGCGCGTGCTCGGGGCCTTCCAGGAGATCTGGCCGAAGGCGCCGACCTACGCGCTGCTCCACGACCCGTCGCGGATGGGCGCGAATTTCCGCGGCAAGGAGATCAGAACATCGTTCCTCCAGAACGTCCCGTTCGCGCTCAAACGGTACAAATGGTTCATGCCCCTCATGCCGATGGCCACGGAACGCCATGACGTCAGCGGCTTCGACGTGGTCCTGTCGAGCACGTCCGCCTTCGCCAAGGGCATCATCACCCGTCCCGACACGCTGCACGTCTGCTACTGCCACACCCCGACGCGGTACCTGTGGTCCGACACGCATTCCTACGTGAACGAGCTCGGCCTGCCCGGTCCGATCCGCAAGCTGGTGCCGCTCATGCTCACGTTCATCCGCGTCTGGGACCGCCTCGCCGCCGACCGCGTCGACCGGTTCATCGCCAATTCCGATACGGTCGGCCGGCGCATCCGCAAGTACTACCAGCGCGACAGCGACGTCATCCATCCGCCGGTGGAGACCTCGCGATTCTTCATCGCGCCGAAGATCGGGGACTACTACGTCGCCGGCGGACGCCTCGTCGCCTACAAGCGGTTCGACGTCGTCGTGCGGGCGTTCAACAAGCTCGGCATCAAGCTCAAGATCTTCGGCGAAGGCCCCGAGATGGCCAAGCTCCGCGCCATGGCCCGGCCGAACATCGAGTTCGTCGGGCGCGTCGGCGAGCGCGAGAAGGCCGAACTGTACGCGAAGGCGATCGCCTACCTGCACCCGCAGGAGGAGGATTTCGGCATCACGGCGGTCGAGGCGATGGCCTCGGGACGGCCCGTCATCGCCTACCGCAAGGGGGGCGCGGTCGAGACCGTCATCGAAGGCCGTACCGGCGTCTTCATCGAGGAACAGAGCTGGGAGGAACTCGCCAACCAGATCATCCGCTTCGAGCCTGAACGGTTCGATCCGCGCGCCATCCGCGCCCACGCGCAGGCGTACGACACGGGGATCTTCAAGGAGAAGATACGGAAGTACGTGGAGGACTCGCTGCAGGAGTGGCAGCAAGGCCATCGCGCGCCCGCATCCGCCCGCGCTCGCGAATTCGCCCGCGGCTGAACGAAATACCCGGAAAGCGTGAGAGTGAGAAAGTGAGAAAGATGGCCACTCTCCCGCTTTCTCACTCTCATATGCGCGTCATCGTCGACATCCGGCCGCTTCTCGAACCGCGGCGCAGCGGCGTCGGCACCTACACGGCGGAGGTCGCGAAAGCGCTGGCGCGCCGCGGCGCCCATGAGTACGCGCTGTTTGCGAACGGCCGCGCGCCGATTCCGGCCGACGTCCCTCCCCCGTCGCCGCGCCTCACCCATCGTTTTTCGCGCTACCCGAACCGGCTCCTGAACGCGGCCTTCGCCTTCCTCGGCGCGCCAAAACTGGAACGGCTCGCGGGGCCGGCCGACGTCGCGTACCTGCCGAACCTCAACTTCGTCGCCACCGGACTGCCGATCGTCGTGACCGTCCACGACCTCTCGTTCGTCCGGTTCCCGCGTTTTTTTTCCTCGAAGCAGCGGTTATGGCACGCCGCGATCGGCACGGCGTCGCTCCTCCGGCGCGCGACGACCGTGGTCGCGGTGTCCGAACACACGCGGCGCGACGTCATCGAGACGTTCGGCGTGCCCGAAGGGAACGTGGTCGTGGCCGGGCCCGGAGTCGGGCCCGCGTTCGCGCCCCAGGGCGACGCGGAAAAGGATCGCGTCAGGAAGAAGCTCCGCCTCGACCATCCGTACTTCCTGTTCCTCGGCGCGATCGAGCCGAGGAAGAACATCGTCGGGCTCATCGACGCGTACGAACGCGTCGATGCGGACCTCGACCTGGTCATCGCGGGCGGCAAGGGCTGGCTCTACGAGGACGTCTTCCGCCGCGCCGCCCGCTCGCCCAAGCGCGACCGCATCAAGTTCCCCGGCTACGTGGATGACGCGGACAAGCCCGCGTTATACGCAGCCGCCGCGGCGCTGGTCTATCCGTCGTTCTACGAAGGATTCGGCATGCCGCCGCTCGAGGCCATGGCGGTCGGGACGCCGGTGGTGGCAAGCCACGTCTCGTCGCTCGGCGAGGTCGTCGGCGATGCCGGCCTGCTGATTGATCCGCAGGACGCCGGCGACATCGCCGCCGCGATGACCGCGATCGTCGCCGATCCGCGCCTTGTCGGCAAACTCCGGAGCCGGGGATTCGAGAGGGCCAAACGCTTCACCTGGGATGCGAGCGCGGCGACGCTGGAGAAAGCGTTCTCCGCGGCGCACGGACGCGCCTGAACCCGTCCGCGGGTCCGGCGCAAAAAAGCGGTCCGAAGACCGCTTTTTCATTTCCGTCCGGCCGCCTCCCGTTCCGCGACCGCCGCCTTGAGCGGCGCGTAGGTCATGCGGTGCGCGGCGCAGGGGCCGAGCCTCGCGAGCGCGGCCTGGTGCTCCTTGGTCCCGTAGCCCTTATGGTTCGCGAATCCGTAACCCGGGAACCGCCCGTCGAGCTCGATCAGATGTTCGTCGCGCGCCACCTTGGCGATCACCGACGCGGCCGCGATGGATTTCACCTTGCTGTCGCCCCGCACGATGCTCTTCGAGGGCGCGGCGAGACCGGGTATGGCGAAGGCGTCGATCAAGACGAACTGCGGCGGCATCCCGAGCCCTTCGACCGCGCGGCGCATGGCCAGCGCTCCCGCCCGGCGGATGTTGAGCGCGTCAATCTCCTCGACGCTGGCCGTTCCCACGGCCCACGCGGCCGCTTCCTCTTTGATGCGCGTAACGACGCGCAGGCGCTGATCGGGCGACAGCGTCTTCGAGTCGCGCACCAGGCCTATGCGCGAATCGAGCGGCAGGATGACGGCGGCGGCATAGACCGGGCCGGCCCAGCAACCGCAACCCGCCTCATCGACGCCGGCGATGATGGTGATCCCCCTGCCGATGAGCGCGCGCTCCTCCGCGAACGTTGGTTTGGGTACTGCGACCATAACGAAAAGTGGACGGCCTTCATGACACCACGCGTGTCTCGGCCTGTCCACTTTCCTTACGGCGATGAGGTCTTCGGCGGTTCTCCGGTCACCACACCGGATCCCGGCGTTTCCCCTTCGCCCGCCGGGCCCTCCCTCGATGGAGAGCCGGTCGGAGCCGTCGGGCCGGCTCGCGGGGGTCCCGTGCCGAAAACGATGCCCTGATAAGACGTCGGGACCACGGGTCCCGGGCCGGCTTCCGGCATCGGCGGCGCCTGGGTGCCCGGCCCTTGCGGCGTTCCGGGCTGCGGCGCGGCCGGCGCCTCGGGGACTCCCGTCGGCATGTCGGACCTCGGCGGTATCGGCGGCGCGGCCGGGAAATACCGCGGTCCCTCCGACGGGGCCTGCGGCGGGGCCGTCGGCTTCGCAGGCGCGGCCTTCGGCAGCCGCACGTCGACGGCGACGATGCCGCGGTCACCGTGACCCCGGGTGCGATCGTGAGCGTGACGGTGAACGTGTACGTCCAGGCGTCAAAACCGCAGCTGGAACTGATCGTGACGTTGTTGCCCGAGGCGGGACAGGTCGTCGCCTGAACGGGCAGGTACGGCACCACCGTACCGAGAATGACCAAGATTGTGGATAACCTGTGGAGAAATGCCCACCTTTTCCCCTTACTAAAAAGCCTTCCGAACCACGATCGGAGGGCTGCGATTCGCGAAAAAAAGTTTTGACCGAGTCCAGCATGACGTTTTTGACCCCTTTTTGTGTTTCCTTTTGCTTTATTTTAGCAAAAAAAGAGCCGCCTAAAAAGCGGCTCCCACGCGTATTTCGTGCCCCGGCGCGCATCCGGCGGAAGACGTCACTCGACAGTGACGGACTTCGCGAGATTTCTCGGCTTGTCCGGGTCATAACCGCGGGCGACAGCCATGTGATACGCGAACAGCTGCAGCGGGATGACGTTCAGGATCGGCGACAGCATCTCGATCGTCCGCGGCACGGCGATCACGTCGTCGGCGAGACGGAGCATGTCCTCGTCGCCCTCGCTCGCGATCGCGAGCACCGGCGCGCGCCGCGCGCGCGCTTCCTCGATGTTCGACTTCATCTTCTCGTACACGCTGTCCTTCGTCGCGATCGCCACGATCGGGAACGCCGG
>JAVHQX010000098.1:0-2787 GCA_036171355.1 Patescibacteria group bacterium
TGTGGATCAGCGTGAGCTTCGGCGGTCCGTCCGGCTTCGGCGGCGGGGGCGGCAGCGTCGGCGTCCGCGGCGCCTTCGGGATGGCGGGATCGAGCGGGACTCCGGGGATGGCGCGCTTCCGTTTCCGGTCGCGGGCGATCATGACGCCGCCCGAGATGACGAGCGCGATTGCTCCCATGGCGAGGGAACCCCAGCCGAGAAGCATGCCGACGACGACATGCGGGATGGTAAGAGCTATGAGCACGACGCCTTTCGTTGTTCTCATTCGGCCTCCTTGGTGGGTCAGCGGGAGAACGGGAGAGTCAAGCATGAAGGGCTGCGCCCGTCAATCCCGCGGCCATAAGAAAAACCGGGGAAGAACCTTCCCTGGTCGCGGGCGCGCGGTCACGGACCGTCGGTCTCGAGAATGATGATCGCGAGAATGACGAGGAACGCGATGCGGAACAGCATGATGCCGACTGCGGCCATCCGCAATGTGTCCTTTCCCGACAAAAAGGAACCGCAGGAAGCGTATGCTCGCCACGGCGCCGCGTCAAAAGAAAAAGGAAGGGCCGGAGACCCTTCCTTCAGACGCGAGGAGGCGCGTCGCGCAGGGTGCGCATGACGTTGCCGCGCAGGACCTTCCCGATGCGGCTTCGCGGCCAGCCGGCGCCGAGCAGGGCGTCGGTAAGATTCGGCAGCATCGAGATGTCGGCGAGCTCGGCGGGCGGACGGACCATGCCGTCGTAGTCGGAGCCGAGCGCGACGTGATCCTCGCCGACGGCGTCGACGATGTGGCGCATGTGCGCGACCACGGCTTCGAGTCCGGGACCTCCGAGGAAGTCCGGCACGAAGATGACGCCGACGACGCCGCCGGACGCGGCCACCGCGCGCAGCTGGTCATCGTCGATGTTGCGCCAGTGGGCGTGCGCGCCGACGACGCCGGTGTGCGAGACGATGACCGGCTGGCGGTAGACGCGAGAGATCGCCGCGGTCTCCATGAACCCCTTCTTGTTGATGTGCGCGAGGTCCACGATGACGCCGTGCGCGAGGCAAGCTTCGACGACCTCGGTCCCGAAACGGGTGAGCCCTTCGGCGTCGTTGCGGCCCCGTCCCTTCGCGGGATAGCAGGCCTTGTTGGCGCTGAAGTGCGACAAGCCGATGTAGCGGACGCCGCGGCGCGCGAAATGCCCGACGTTGTCCGCGTCCCCTTCGAGTGCGTGCGCGCCCTCGATGCCGAGGAGCGCACCGATGGCGCCCGCGGCGTTCGCGGCTTCGATGGCATCGGCCGAGAGCGCCTTGCGCAGGCGCGCGGGGTTTTCCGCGGCGAACGCGTCGAGGATGTCGATCTGCTCGTCGATCGCGGCGCGGCACCCGCCGGACCCGAGGACGGGCAGCGAGACGAGGCCGAAGAACTGCGCGCCGACGCCGCCTTCGCGGAGGCGCGGCAGGTCGACGTGGCCGAGCCAGCGGCTGCCGGGCAGCGGCGGAACGTGGCGCTTGGCGAGGTCGTATCCTGCCCAGCGGCACCACATTAGGATGTCGTCGTGAAGATCGATTGCCGGGAATTCGGCGTGCAGCGCCCGCGCCTCGGGAGTGCCGAAGGACGGGCGGTCGGATTTGTCGGTCATGTGCAAAGGACTCCTTCGATGGTCCGCGGATGCGGACGGTTCTTCATACCAGCGGCGAGCGTCGGTGTCAATCGGGAGATACAAAAACCCCCGTTCCATGAGGTCCGGGGTTTTCGAGGGGACATGCGGTGCGTGGAGCGTGTAGCGTAGAGCGTGCAGTCATGCGGCCTTGGCGTCGATGCTTTGGCCGTAGACGCGGTCGCCCGACTGGACGAGCGTGCGCCCGCAGTGATGGCACTTGCCGTCGCCGTCGGCGCCGCGGGCGTACCAGTCCTGGAGGTACATGTGGCGGCCGGTGAGCGTCGTGCGCCCGCAGACCCAGCAGTCCTTCGTCGATTCCTCGACGTGGTCCCAGATCCACAGGAATCCGACCATGACGGGCACGAGTCCCACGAACAGGCCGACGAGGGCGTATCCGCAGGCGTACCCGGCGGCGGTCGACACGTAGGCGAACGCCAAGCACTTGAGAAACGATTTGATCACGCGGGTCATGATGTCCTCCTCCGGCCTGCTCAGCTGGCCAGGCCGCGGGAATGCGGCATGTCGGTGGATGGAAAGGGCTCGGACGGGCGCCGGTTTGGCGCACGAACGATTGATATTGCCATAATTTGGCGAAGTTGTCAACCCTGGCGCATCGGAAACATAAAAAAGTGGCCCCTCCGAAGGTCATTCGGAAGGGCCGGGGTGTACCCCGTCCTGCGGTACAGGCCGGGGCGCGGGAAAGCGTAGAGCCGCGTCAGCCGCGATTCCTTCGTCGGGCCAGGATGACGGCGCCGCAGACGATGGTCAGGCCGACACGGCTTGCGATGAGCGCGGTTTTCACGAGAGCTTCCGCGACCACGTCGGCCATGAGATTGGCGAACGCGTCGAGTTCGGCGATCGGGTCCATGATGCTCCCCTGTCGGCGCACCGGCGGGGACGTTCCGTCCTCAAGGGACGCCTTACCGCACCCGTTTTCCGCCGCCCTGTCAACGGCGGTCGGCACGCCTGCACGCGGTGAGGCCATGGAGGCCGCAGAAGAAGACGATGAGCAAGGCCGCGTAGACCACGGCGATGCCCCCGCGCAGGAACGTGGTACCGCGCGCGGGCATGGCCCGTCAAGCACGAAAAAGCCGCCCGGGGAGCCGGGCGGGCGGAGTTGCGGCTCCGGGGTGCGCCCTTGAAAAGCCGGATCGCG
>JAVHQX010000099.1:0-2785 GCA_036171355.1 Patescibacteria group bacterium
CGGTGTCCCGCCCTGCCGTCCTCCGGCCTCTCCGAGACCGGTATCCTGCCCTCTATCTGGGCTTTTTTCGACTTCCTGCCCTTCCGCGCGTATCGGCGCCTCCTTCTCGTCCAGAGATGCTCGGTGAGCCCTCCGAAACGTCCTTCCCCGTGGTACAGCCATTGGTATATCGACTCGTGGCTCACGGTCGTCCCGCGGAGGCGTTTCGGCGCGAGAGGAGATTTCGTCCTGCCGGCCACCTTCTCCGGCGACCAGCCGGCCAGCAGTCTCCCGGCGGTCCAGGCGGCCAAGTCCTTGTCCCGGTCGAGTTTCCTGGCCAGCATCTTCCGGCTGCGCCGCCGTTCGGCCTTCGCCTGCGCCTCTTTCGCGCGGTACCTTCCGCCGGACGCGTTCCGCCTCACTTCCCGGGAAAGGACGGAATGGTCCTTGCCCATGTGCCTGGCGATCAGCCGCAGGCTCCATCTGCCGAGGAGGCGCAGCTCCAGGAACTGCCTCTCGGGGTATGACAATTCGTTTCCTTGCATCACTTTGGGGGACATGTTCTAAGGGGTATATCCTGCCAGAGTGGTGCATTGAGTCTAGAATGTCGCGTTCGTCATGCCAGGGTGTACGGTACACCATGAGGGGTGACAAAACGGCCGGCTAAGGGTGACAAAGGTGTACTCTCCGTCCCGTATGCCAGGCTCACCACTCAGCGCCCCCAAAGAGATGCGGTTCCGTTGGTACCGCCAGGTCGAGCGGGATCTCATGACCGTGCCGAAGGTCTGCGAGGTCTTCGGCCTTTCCCGCAAGACCTATTACAAGTGGTACCGCCGCGACCACGGATTCGATCCGCGCGTCCTGAAGCCCCGCGCCACGCACCCGCAGACCAAGATCGTCGGCGAGACGTACGCCTTCATCGCCCGGGCCAAGGAGCTCTTCAACTACGGCCCGAAGAAGATGAGCGTCCTCGTCAGGCGGGAGACCGGCCGGAGCGTGTCGGCCAACGCGATATACAAGTTCTTCCGGAAGCGGCACCTCATCAGGAAACCGCAGAAGAAGCAGGCCTGGTACGCGCCGATGAAGCGGCCGTTCAAGGCCGCGCGGCCGGGCGAAAACGTGCAGCTGGACGTGAAATACGTCCCCGGCTGGGACGGCACCTGGCACTACCAGTACCGGTTCATCGACACGGTCACAAACATGCAATACTCGGTCGAGTCGCCGGTCCGGGACGCCCGCGCGACCATCAGGGCGTTCCTCGGGGCCAAGAGGTCCCTCCCGTTCCCGATCATCGGCATCCAGACCGACAACGGCGGCGAGTTCCGCGGCGTCTTCCATGAATTCCTGCTGCGGGAAGGGATCATCCACCGTTACATCCCGAAACGGTCGGCGCCGTGGAACGGCAAAGTCGAACGGGCCAACCGTTCGGTCGACGACGAGTATTACCTCAACGCCGGCCGGCCCTGGAAGACGCTCCACGCCTACGTCCGCTGGTACAACCGGGAGCGTCCGCACCTCGGAATCGGCATGGACGGCCTAACTCCTCACCAGAAATACCTCTCCCTGGCTGGCCGAAAGTGTCACCCTTGAAGGTGTACCGTACACCGGATTGAAGTTTTTACTGAATAAGTTTTTCCGATTTCGTTTCTGGGCCCCCGCTCCCGGGCGGGGGAATTATGCTTTATCTGGCGGCCCGATTGTTGCCTGAACGGTTTGGAATTTCTCTCCACACCACCGTCTTCCGGCGGTGTGCTAAGATGGAAACATGCTCATCATCGGGAACGGAAAACCTGATGCGCCGGCTCCGGAGGCAAAAATTTCGGCCATGCCGGCTTCCGTCAGACCGGGCCAGCCGGAGGGCCGAGCCGTCTTTCAGGCTAATGCCTCGCTCAACGTCTATCGCCGCATTGCGACGCTGTTCGTGCTGCTCACGGGCGGCATCGTGTTTTTGGCGTGTTACATGGTCTTTACGAGCGCTAAAATCGTCGTCATGTCCGCGCCGCAGCCGGTCGAGGCCGAATTCCTGGCCGACGTGGCCCGGGCGCCGGTGGATGACGAGATCGGCGGCGGCGTCTTCGAGGTGTCCGACACCCTGTCGCGGAACTTTCCGGCCTCGTCGCTCATCGCCATGGAAGTCCCGACCGAGGGCAAGGTGCGCATCGTGAGCCACCTGTCCCGCTCCCAGACGCTCATCGCCACGACCCGGCTCATGACCCCAGAGGGAGTAATTTTCCGCACCCAAAAGACAGTCGTCATCCCGGCGGGCGGCAGCGTTTTGTGCGATGTCGCCTCCACCGTCGTCGGCAAACCGGCTGAAGTGGGCGTTGCGACCTTCATCATCCCCGGACTGAATGAGGAGACGCGCCGGTTCTTCGACGTCAAAGCCGTTGGAGCCATCACCGGCGGGAACAAGGACATCCGCGCCGTCACTGTCGAAGATATCGATCAGGCCGGCGCCGCCTTGGTCAAGGAATTGGGCGAGACGCTCACGGCCAGGCTGCGGGCCGCGGCCGCCCAGGCCGGCATTTCGGCCGATGGCGAGATGCTGACCCTGGCCGTCAATTCCCAGACTTCGGACACGCCGGCCGGCCAGGAGGCCAAAGGCTTCACTATGAGCGTTTCCCTTAAGGCGACCGGCGTCTTTTACGATAAGGCCGCCTTCAGCCGGCTCCTGAAGAAGCGCCTGTCCGAGCAGCTGGCCCAGGGCCGCGCCGTTTCCCGGGCCGACGAGGCCGGCGTTACCGCCACCCTCGAGAAATCCGATCTGGCCGCCGCCCGCGCCAGCGTCCGCGTCCGCGCCCGCGGC
>JAVHQX010000100.1:0-12381 GCA_036171355.1 Patescibacteria group bacterium
CGCAGGGTTCGACAAGAACGCGCACCTCGTCGACATCATGCCGAGCGTCGGCTTCGGGTTCATGGAGGTCGGTTCGGTCACCGGCGAGCCTTGTGCCGGCAATCCGAAACCAAGGCTCTGGCGGCTGCCAGAATCGAAGTCGCTCGTCGTCCATTTCGGCCTGAAGAACGACGGCTGCGAGGCGATCGCGGCGCGGCTCGAGGGCCGGCGCTTCGCCATCCCGCTCGGCACGAGCGTGGCCAAGACGAACTGCCCCGGGACGGTTTCTCCGGAAGAGGGCATCGCCGATTACGAAAAGGCGTTCAGGGCGATGGCGGCGATCGGCGACTACACCACCGTGAACGTCAGCTGCCCGAACGCCTTCGGAGGCCAGCCGTTCACCGACCCCGGACTGCTCGATCGGCTGCTGGAACGCCTCGCCATGGTCCCTACGCGCAAGCCGGTCTTCATCAAGCTTTCGCCCGACCTCGACGAGGCGCAGACGGACGCCGTCGTCGACGTGGCGGTCCGCCGCGGCGTGCGCGGGTTCATCTGCGCGAACCTCACCAAGGACCGCCTGTCGGCCGCCATCTCGGACGATGACGCCGTCCCGCCGGTCGGCGGCATGAGCGGCAAGGTCGTCGTCAGCCTCGCGGATGCGCAGATCACCCGGGTATACGGCAGGACGCGCGGCAAAGCGGTCATCATCGGCTGCGGCGGCGTGTTCACGGCCGAGGACGCCTACCGCAAGATCAGGCTCGGGGCGTCGCTCGTGCAGATGATCACCGGGATGATCTTCGAAGGGCCGCAGGTCGTGGGAGAGATCAATCGCGGGCTCGTGCGGCTGCTCGAGCGCGACGGATTCGCCAATATCGGCGAGGCCAGAGGCGTCGACGCGGGGTGGCAATGAGGCGGCCGGCCGTGCTATAATTGACTTACGTCGATACTCATAAACACGGCACCGCCGTCTATGTGCGTCCACTGTTATAAGCTCGCAAGTCACGCGGGTCGCCACAAGATTCTTACCTTGCTCAAGGGTAAGGCACTGAGCGTCACCGAGATCACCGATAAGCTGCGCGTGAAGCAACCGACCGTCTCGCACCACCTGAAGCTCCTGGCAGACGCCAAGCTCGTGCGCGTCAAGAAAGAGGGAAGGGTGCGGCGCTATTCGCTCGAGACGGACAGCGAATGCTTTTCGGAATGCGGACTCCTGAAGGGACTCAAGTGACGAAAACGTCTTCATCGATATCATAAGCGCGCGTCATTATGCCCATGTGGCCTTTCGCCAGGCAGGAAAAAGACGGTCTCACGCCCGAATGGCTGCTCCGCATCGCGGTATGCGGCGAATTCATCGGCCACGGCGTCTTCGCCATCCAGGGCAAGATGGAGTGGGTCGGATGGATCGACAAATTGCTCGGCGTCGGCACTGCCTCGGCCACGCAGCTGCTCGCGCTCGTCGGCCTCTTCGACATCATCATCGCGCTGGTGATCCTTCTCCGTCCCATGCGCGCCGCGCTCCTGTGGGCCGTCTTCTGGGCGTTTTGGACGGCGCTCCTCCGTCCGATCATGGGCCTTCCGATCTGGGATTTCGTCGAACGCGCCGCGAACTGGGGCGCGCCGCTCGCGTTGCTCATGATGCGCGGCTGGCCCAAGAAGGGCATTGACTGGCTCGACTGACGGGTCCCGCGGGACCCTGCCGGAACAGCGCGATCGTGATGCGAAGAATCGTCAAAAACCGCCGTACGCTCGCCACGACCTCGCTGCGCCGGGACGCTTTGGCGGTCCTCGAGGCCGGACTTCGCGCCATCGATACGCGCCGTGCCGTCCGTGCCGCTTTCCGGCTGCGCGGGCCGCGCCTCCGGATCGCAGGCCGTTCATGGGATCTGTCCGCGTACGATCACGTGTACGTCGTCGGCATCGGCAAGGCGGCCTATGACGCCGCGTCCGAGCTCGATCGCCTGCTCGGGCGCCGCATCGACGGCGGCATCGTCCTCGACGTGAAATCGGGGCCGCTCCGAAGGATGACGAGCATCGCGGGCACCCACCCGCTGCCGAGCCTCGCGAACATGCGGGCGACGGGAGAAATCGTCGCGCTCCTGAAGCAGGTCGACAGCAAGGACCTGGTCATCGCCGTCGTCAGCGGCGGCGGTTCGGCCCTGCTGTGCTGGCCGCACGGGATGAAGGGCGAGGCGCTCGCGAGCGTCACCGATGCGCTCTTGAAGAAGGGCGCGGACATCACGGAGATCAACACGGTCCGCAAGCACCTTTCCGAGATCCAGGGCGGGCAGTTCGCGCGCATGGCGTATCCGGCCGCCGTCATCGGCCTCCTTTTTTCCGACGTGCCGGGCGACGATCCGGGCACTATCGCGTCGGGTCCGACCGTGCGCGACACGACTACGGTCGACGATGCCGCGCGCGTGCTCGCGAAGCACGACATCCTCCGCGTCTGCCGGATGCCCGACTGCCAGCTGCGGGAGACGCCGAAGGACCGCGTGTTCTTCTCGAAGGTGGCGAATTTCGTCCTGATGTCCAACCGCGTCGCGCTCCGCGCCATGGAGGCCGAAGCGCGCCGTCTCGGGTACGCGACGCGCATCCGCTCCCGCGAGCTCGCGGGCGAGGCGCGGGACGCGGGCCGGATGCTCGCGGGGCTTCCGCGCCGCGGCGAGATGGTCCTCGCGGCGGGGGAGACCACGGTGACCGTTCGCGGCAAGGGCAAGGGCGGGCGCAACCAGGAGGTCGCGCTCGGCGCGTTGCCGCACGTGGCCGACGACGCCCTGGTGCTGTCCTGCGCGTCGGACGGCATCGATAATACGCCCGTCGCCGGGGCGATTGCCGACGCCGCCACGCGGCGCCGCGCGGCCGCCAAGGGGCTCGACGCGGCCAAGGCCCTCGCCGACAACGCCTCATTCGCTTTTTTCAGGGCGGCGGGCCAGCAGATCGTCACCGGCAAGACCGGCGCCAACGTTTCCGATCTCATGATCGCCGCCAGGGCGAAAGCAAAAAAGAAAAAGTGACCTTCATCGGCTTCTATGCGCATCGCATTTTACGAAATCGAAGATTGGGAACGCGAGTTCCTCGCGAGCCGGCTCGCGGGCCACGAGCTGTCGTTCCATGAGGAAGCGCTCGGCGCCGAGACGGCGGCCAAGGCCGCGGACGCGGACGCGGTCTCCGTCTTCGTGTATTCGCGGGTGGGCGACGACGTGCTTGCGAAGCTTCCGAAGACGAAGTTCGTGCTGACTCGGTCCATGGGTTTCGACCATATCGACCTCGCGGCCTGCGCGAAACGGGGGATCGCCGTCTCCCGCGTCCCCTCGTACGGCGAACGGACCGTGGCGGAACACGCGTTCGCGCTCATCCTCGCGCTGTCGCGCAAGATCTTCCTCGCGTACGAGCGGACGGAAAAATCAGTCTTCGACTACCGCGGCCTCCAAGGCTTCGACCTGTACAAGAAGACCCTCGGCATCGTCGGCGGCGGGCGGATCGGCATGCACGTCGCCCGCATCGCCAAGGGCTTCGAGATGGACGTGCTCGTTTCCGACCCGTTCCCGAAGAAGGAACTGGCCGAGAGCATCGGCTTCCGCTACGCCCCGCTCGAGGAGCTGCTCGCGAAGGCCGACGTCGTGACGCTGCACGCGCCGTACCTGCCTGAAACGCACCATCTGATGAACGACGCGCGGTTCGCGCTCATGAAACGCGGGGCCGTCATCGTGAACACCTCGCGCGGCGCGCTCATCGACACGCAGGCGCTGCTCAAGGCGCTGCAGGACGGCATCCTTTCCGGCGCTGGCCTCGACGTCCTCGAGGAAGAGATGTTCATCAGGGAGGAGAGCGAACTCATGAGCAGGGATTTCCCCAAGAAGTGCGATCTGGCGGCCGTCGTGCGCGACCACATGCTCATCGCGCGGAACGACGTCATCATCACCCCGCACATCGGCTTCAACAGCCGTGAAGCGATGGAACGCATCCTCGAGACCACCGTCGAGAACGTCGAGGGGTTCGCCAAGGGCGCGCCCGTGAACGTCGTCAAATGACCAGCGCTGCCATGCACATGCACAAGAACCTCGGCTCGTTCGAACGTCTCGTCCGCCTCGCGCTCGGCGCCTTCTCGCTGTTCGCCGCCGCCGCGCTTTTCGAAAATCCGCTCGCGAAAATCGCCTGCGTCCTGTTCGGCGCCTTCGCGCTCTGGGAGTACGGCACGGGATGGTGCCCGCTCCACGCGGCGCTCGGCGGCAGCTCGCCGTCCGATCCCTTGTCGCACCCGGCGCTCCGTCTGCTCGGCCTCGCTGCGGTCCAGGGGGTCATGGCCTTCGCCTGGTTCGACGCAGGCTGGGAGAAGGTGACGAACCCCGAGTTCGCGACCGGCGTCGGCAAGACGCTCGCGTATTTCGCGAGCAACAATCCCTTCCCCTGGTACAAGGCGTTCCTCCTCGGCCCCGCGACGGCGCAATCCGCGCTCTTCGGCCTGGCGGTCGAATGGGGGGAACTGGCCGTCGGCGTCGCGCTCGCCGTCGCGATGGCCGGCCTCCTCGTCGGGCGCGAGGCGAAACGCCGGCAGGCCCTCGTCGTCTCCTCCGCCGCGCTCGCGCTCGGCATGATCATGAACGCCAATTTCTATTTCGCCGCCGGATGGACCGGCGCCGGGACGAAAGGGGACAACGTCGTCATGTTCTGGGTGCAGGGCGTCCTTCTTTACGTCTGGCTTTCGTCGTACTTCTCCGGGAGCAGGCCCAAGGCTCCGGCGCAACGGAAGGCCTGACCGCGTCCGGACGGGAAGCCCCCGAATCCTTCGTTCGTATGCGTTTTTCCGCATTGTTCGCCCAAGGGAAGATCGGCACCATGACGGTGAAGAACCGTCTGGTGATGCCGCCGATGGTCCGTAATTACGCCGACAAGGACGGCATGGTGACGCCGCGGTACGTCGCGCACATCGAACGCATCGCCAAGGGCGGCACGGGCATGACGATCCTCGAAGCGAGCTTCATCCATCCGCGCGGCAAGGGATTCATGAACGAACTCGGCATCCACGACGACGCGGTCAGCCCGGGTCTGAAGAAGCTCGCCGTCGCCCCGCACAAGCGCCGCGCGGTCGCCGCGGAAAGTCCCGCGGGCCCGACGTCGTACTTCGCCGATACCGTCGTGCTCTGCCTCGGTTCCTTTCCGAACGACGGCCTCGTCGCGGAATTGTCCCGCGTCGTGAAGCAGGTGCGCACCGTCGGCGACGCGGTCGAAGCGAGAAGGGTGACCGAAGCTGTCGCCGAAGGGGCGCTCGCGGCGCTGGACATCCGCTGATATGGCCGTTGATTCCGCTACCGACGGACATCACGATGCGCCGAGCATCCTGAAAGCCCCGTACCGCGAATACGGATTGTTCGCGCTGCTCGTCGCGGCGTTCGCCGCGAACTACCTCTTGCCGTCCGCGGGACGCTTTTTCCTCGCGGCCGTCGCCGGGCTCGGCGCGCTGCCGACCGTGCTCGCGGCGCTGTCCTCCGTTCGCAGGGGGAAGCTCGGCATAGACGCCTTCAACGTCTTCGCCGTGGTCGTCTCCTTCGCAACCGGCGAGATCGGGTCGGCGGCGTTCATCGCCCTCATGCTCACGTCGGCGCGCTTGCTCGACTGGCGTACGGAATCGCGGACGCATGACGCCATCGAGGAACTGCTCAAGCTCAAGCCGCTTTCGGCGATCCTCGAGCGGGGCGACGACCTCGTCGAAGTCCCGGTCGAAGACGTGCGCGAAGGCGACATCCTCGTCGTGAAGACGGGCGGCCGCGTGCCGGTCGACGGCGTCGTGACGTCCGGCAGCGCGCACGTGAACGAGGCGTCGGTCACCGGCGAATCCGTGCCCGTCGAGAAGACGAGAGGCGATGCTCTCGTCAGCGCGACGCTCGTGGAGACGGGCATGCTGAAGATGCGGGCGACGCGCGTGGGCAGGGATTCGACCGTCGAGCGGATGGCTGGCCTCATGCGGCAGGCGGCCGTGCACAAATCGCGCGCGGAGGCGCTCGCCGATCGGTTCGCGGGCGGATTCCTTCCGATCGTCGGCCTGCTCGGCCTCGGCACCTGGCTCGTGACCGGCGACGTCCGCAAGATGGCGGCCATCTTCCTCGTCGCGTGCGCGGACGACATGGCCGTCGCGATCCCGCTCGCCACGTCCGCCGCGCTCGGCATCGCCGCGCGCAGGGGTGTCGTGGTGAAGGGCGGCGAATGGCTCGAGGCCATCGCCCGCATGCGCACGCTCGTCGTCGACAAGACCGGGACGCTCACCTACGGCACGCTCGGCATCCGCGACATCCATCCGGAACCGTGGATCGACGGCAAGGAGATGCTGATGCTGCTCGCCTCCGCGGAGAAGTTTTCCGAGCATCCGATCGGCAGGGCCATTGCGCGCGCGGTCGCGGCGGAATACGGACCCGCTCCCGATCCCGAATCCTTCGAGGTCAGGACCGGAAGCGGCGTCGTCGCCCGCGTCGGCGGGCGCGAGGTCATCGCGGGGAACGAACACGTTGTCGACGGGCTCGGCCTCGCGTTGACGGACAAGGCCAGGGCGAAGCTCGAAGCGGAGAAGGCCTTGCACGGCCAGACGTCGTTCTGGGTGTTCGGCGACGGCAGGTTCGCCGGCCTCGTCACCGTCGCCGACGTGCCCCGGCCGGAGGCCGCTGCCGCCGTGCGCCGGCTCTCCGGCCTGGGCATCCGCACGGTGATGTTCACCGGCGACAACGAGCGGACCGCCGCGGACGTGTCGGCCGCGCTGGGCATCGCCGAACATCGCGCGTCGATGACGCCCGAGGCCAAACTCGCCGGCCTGGAAGCGCTCCTCGCGAAGGGGGTCGTCGGGATGGTCGGCGACGGCATCAACGACGCGCCGGCGTTGGCGCGCGCCGACGTCGGCATCGCCATGGGCGGCGGCGGCGCCGCAGTGGCCGTCGAGGCCGCCGACGTCGTCATCCTCTCCGACGACCTTTCGCGCATCCCCGAGACCGTCGAGCTCGGGAAGCGGACGTTGTCGGTCATCCGCGGCGACGTCGTCATCTGGATCGCCACCAACGTCCTCGGTTTCGGGCTCGTCCTCACGGGAGTCTTCGGACCGGCGTTCGCGGCATTCTACAATTTCGCGACGGATTTCCTTCCCATCATCAATTCAAGCCTGCTGTTCCGCGGCTACCGGGACGCAGACGGGCTACGCCCTAAACGATCGAAACGCGTATGACCATGCGTGTTTATCTCAAGACCGTATTCGCGCTCGCGCTCGGCGGCACGTTGTTCGCCGGGTACTTGAGCGGCGTCAAGCTGTTCACCGGCACCTGCGCCTTCAATGAAAGCTGCCCGTATTTCCTCGGCTATCCGACGTGCTGGTACGGGTTGGGCATGTTCCTGGCGATGACGGTCGTGAGCGCCGTCGGACTCGGCGGAAAGCTGCCGCCGCCGAAAGCCGCCAAGGCGAACCTCTGGATCGCCCTCGCCGGCACCCTGTTCGCGGGATATTTCGTCGTGGACGAGATCACGCGCTGGCTGATGGTGCCGTCGGACATGCGCTACGGCCTGGTCCTGCCGACTTGCGTCTACGGCCTCGTCTTTTACGTCATCATCCTGGCGCTCTCCGTCCGCTCCGCGCGGATGAAGGCCTGATTGACAAAAGCCCGGAAATGAGGTCAGGTGAGCGCGACGCACCTTATACCCCGACGAAGGAGGGCGCCATGCGCCGAATCGATCTGCAACTGCGTTTCTGGGCCTTCCGCCAGTTCCTCTACGAGCGGAAGACGCATCCGAAGGACAGTGAAGACGCCGCCGACTTCGACCGCGCCCGCCGCGACCTGTTCGTGCGCTGCGCCATCCGCGGCCATCTCGACGACCGCTGCTTCGTGAGCATGGAGGCGGACTTCCCCGAGCTGGGCAAGCCCCGCATCCTGGCGGACGATGAAGCCGTCATCCGCGTCGCCTGCCGCCACCTCGACCGCTACCGCTTCATGGGACTCGAGCGCAGCGGCGTCCTCGAAGGCTACCTCCGCGCGCAGCGGGACCACCTCGCGTCCTGCGATCGCTGCCGGCAGTACGTCTGCGCGGCCGTCCGCAAGGACGTCGCGGAAACGCGGAAGATCCGCAGCCTCTTCGACGGCATCGGCCTCGACGCCAAGCGCCGCCTGGCCGAGGAGTTCGTCCCCGCGCACGTCCGCCGCCGCGGCGACACCGCGCTCAACTGAACCTGCCGCCCCGCAGTATTGCGGGGCGGTTTCTTTTTGGCGCGGCGGGCCCGCGCAGGCTATACTGCCAGGGTATGCGCTGGCTTCTCCTTTTCGCGCCGCTCGCGTTCCAGCTCGTCGCGCTGTACGCGCTGTCGTCCTCGATGAACCGCGTCGCCTATGCCCGCCTCGGCAAGACGATCTACTTGCTGCTCATGTGGCCTGGCGTCATCGTGCACGAACTGTCCCACGCCGTCGGATGCCTCCTCACCGGGACGAGGATTTTCGACGTGAGGCTGTTTTCGCCGCGCGAGGAGGGAGCGGGGAACCTCGTGCTCGGATTCGTCACGCATGAGAAGCCGGGGAACCCCTTCGCCATGTGCATCGTGAGCGCCGCGCCGTTCTTCGGAGGAGCGGCGGCCCTTTGGGGCATCCTATGGCTGGCGGCGCCGTCCGCGCTCCGCGGGCTCGGGTCGCCCCTCGAATTCGGCTCCGGGCAGGACGCGGCGGCCGCGCTCCTCGGCGCGATCCGCGCCTACGCCGCGTTCGCGTCGTCGCTCGCCGCTGCGCTCGACTGGCATTCCTGGAAGACCTCTCTCGCGCTGTTCCTGCTGTTCTCCGTCTCCGCCCATGTCGCGCCCTCGCGGCACGACATGAAGTACGCGCTCGCCGGCGCCGCGGCGCTCGCCGTCGTCATCGCCGTCCTTGCCTGGCTCGGCGGGAAGTACGCCGCGACCGCGACGACCGTGGCGGCCTTATGGACTGCGAAGGCGGTCGCCGCCGTGACCGCGCTCCTCGGCTACGGCCTGGCCTGCGTGATGGTCGCCGCGGCGCTCATCCTCGGCATTTCCGCGCTCATCGGCATCGTCTCCGGAAGGCGCGTCTGAGCCGCCGGCGTGCTGGCGGAAGGCTCGTTTTTTTGCTATACTGAAAGGGCTTTTATGAGCTACAAGAAGTTCCAGATCTACTTCTTCATCGCGGTCCTGACCGCCAGCGCCGCGCTGACCGCTGCCGTCTTCAGGCCCTACCTCACGCTTCTCGCGTTCGGGGGCGTGTTCGCGGTCGTGTCGAGGCCGTTCTATCTCTGGGTCCTCAAGCGCATCAAATCGGAGACGGCCGCCGCCTTCCTGACGATCATCGTCATCGCGAGCGGCATCCTCCTGCCTTCCGCCTTCTTCATGGCGGCCCTCACCGCCGAACTCGGCGCGGTGTTCTCGAACATCAAGACGTACTTCGACTCCACGACCCTGTCGCAGCTTCTCATCCGCTACCTGCCGGCGCAGCTGCATGACCAGGTCCCCGCCCTGATTGACGAGGGGACGCGGCTGGTGAGGGGATTCGCCGAGCTGCTCTCGACCAACCTCGTGGCGTTCTTCTCCAACCTGTTCGGTATCGTCTTCGGGTTCCTCGTCATCCTCATCTCGTCGTATTACCTCCTCAAGGACGGCGTGAAGGTGAAACAGGAGCTGCTGGCGCTCTCGCCGCTCGGCGACGAGCATGACGAACAGGTGTTCCGCCGCGTCGTCGTGGCGGTGCGGGCGGTCATGACGGGCATCCTGATCGTGGGCCTCATCAAGGGCGTCCTTTCCGGCATCTTCTACTGGATCTTCGGCATCCCGGCGCCGCTGTTCTGGGGGACGATGACCGGATTCGCCTCCTTCATGCCGATCTTCGGTTCCGCCTTCATCACCGTGCCCGCGATCATTTACCTGTTCCTGATCGGCAAGATCGGTCCGGCCATCGGCCTGGCCATCGTGTCCATCGGGATCATCGGCACCATCGACAACTTCCTCCAGCCGAAACTCGTCGAAAGCAAGACGAACATCCATCCGCTGCTCATCCTTCTGTCGATCCTCGGCGGCCTGGAGTTCTACGGGTTCGCGGGGTTCATCCTCGGGCCGCTCACGCTCGCGGTGACGATGGCGCTCATCGACATCTACAAGAAGGAGTTCCGCAATTATCTCGATCGCGTGAGTTCCTGACGGCGGAACGAAAAACGCGGCCCGCGGGCCGCGTTTTTTCATTTCCTCGTTTTGCATCCGCGCACGGGGCGCCCCAGCGCGTGCGGCCTGACGTCGAAATACGTCTTGCCCGCGAGCGCGGCGTTGGACGACCATGCCTCCTGCGACACGTCCCTGCCGAACCAGTCGGGCGGAACGAAGGCGGCCCGCGCCGCGTCGTCGCTGAATTCGACCTCGACCATGATGAGCCCGTCGAGCGGCCCCTTGAACACGTCGAGTTCCGCGGCGCGGCCCCCGGGGAGCGGAAGGTAGTAGCGCGTCTTCGCGAGCGACCGCCTGGCCAGGGGCAGCAGCATGAAATATTCGGCGCGCTCGAGCGGGATGGTGATCTCTTCCTTGCGGGAGAGGTCGCCGGCGTCGAGCGTCAGTTTTTTCGTGAGTTCGAACGTGCCGCCCGCGCGGCGAAGCCGGAGCGGTTCGGTCCCCTCGGAAAGGTAGTGCTGTTCGATCTCCTTGCGCGGGATGCCGGAAAGCTTCGGGAGCTTCGTGATCAGGAAGGAGAGTTCGTTCTCGACCATAGTCGGACGTCACGGAGCCGCGTTCACGGCGGAATTCGTCGAGGCGTTCACGCCTGCATCGGCGTTCACGTTCATGCCGGTCGTCACGGAGCCCGCGATGGACCGCCACGCCTGGCCGATGAGTTCGAAGAAATGCGCGATGGAACCCTTGATGAAGGGCCACGATTTTTCCCAGACGGTGCGCCAGGCGGCGGCGATGGCCGCCGAAAGTCCGGAGGACTTCGCGACCGCCTCGGCTCCGGCCGCGGCCTGGAGCAGGGGCTCGCCGTTCGTGTTCCCGGAGACGTTCACCGCCGCGTTCGCGGAGACCTCGACGATCGTCGCGGAGGCGGCGAGCGGGCCGGCGGCGGCGATGGCGAAAGCGGCGGCCAGCAGGAGGCTGGCGAGCGCCGTCGAGCGCGTTTTCAGCGGTCGTCGTTCGTGCGTCATATCGTTCTTTCGAAGGATACCACGGGCCTGATGGCGTGTTAATTCGCCGCGTCGGCGGGGGTGGGCGCGTGCAGGCCGTATTCGGCCGCCTTCGCCTTGAAGATGTCGCGTCGTTCCGTCGTGAGGCTGCCCGGTCCGGTGGGGTCGAAGCCGCCCTGGATCTCCTGAAGGTCGCCGAACCCGTCGCCGTCGGTGTCCGCCTTCGTCGGATCGGTCGCGAAGACCTTGATCTCGTCGCCGTCGCTCAAGCCGTCCTTGTCGGTGTCCGCGATCGCAGGGTCCGTCTTCGCCATGGTTTCGGCCGCGTCCGCCAGGCCGTCGGCGTCCTGGTCGGGAAGCTTCGCTCCGACCGCCTTCGGATCGTAGCCGTGGTCGACCTCGTCGCCGTCGGTATGGCCGTCGCCGTCGGTGTCGGGGTTGAGCGGATTGGTCTGCCAGACGTAGATCTCGGCATGATCGTCGAGGCCGTCGTTGTCGGTGTCCCTATTGAGGGGGTTCGTTTTGATATGCACCTCGTCTCCATCGTTCAAGCCGTCGCCGTCGGTGTCGGGGTTGTTGGGATCGGTGCCCAGCGCCAGCTCCTCGGTGTCCGAAAGGCCGTCGCCGTCCGCGTCGAGCGCGGCGCCCGTGGGGGGTGTGGGCTGCTCCGGCGGGGCCTCAGGCTGCGGGGGCTGCTCGGGTTGATTCACGGGGGCGGGCGGTTGGGTCGGCAGCGGGCTCGCCGGTTCCGTCGGCGGTTCCGGGGAGGGGATGGTGGTGCTGCTGGTCCCTCCGGTCTCGGGTGGTTTGGCTTGGACGGGCTCGGCGTCGAAACCTTCCGGAGTCAGGAAGTGCGGTCCCGGCGACAGCGCGAAGACCCCGGATTCGAGGGTGAAGGACAGCTTATAGGAGAAGCCGATTTTCACGTAGCCGTAGGAGCCGCCGGTGGACGGATCCTTCGGAAGTTCGGCGACGTATTTCGGCGCGAGCGCGTCGAGCGAATCCGGGTAGCCCGCGTTGTCGCCGCGATAGGAGGTGAGGGCGATCTTGATCGTGTTGACGTCGCCGTACCGCGCGAGGTCGCGTTCCGCCGGCGTGGTCTCTTTTTTCGGTTCCGGCTGCGGCTCGGGCTGGGCAGCGCGCTCGCCGCGACGGTTCGGCCCGGGGCCGCGTCGGAAGTCGGGCACGTTCTTGAGCGACAGTTCCACGCGCGGGCCGCTGGAGTCCAGCACGCGCGCGCGCACGACCTGCCCGATCGAGAGCAGCACGCGCGCATCGCGC
>JAVHQX010000101.1:0-2754 GCA_036171355.1 Patescibacteria group bacterium
AGATCCCGCCGTACCATTCCGGCGCGGACGACTGGGACGAGGAGAAGGCCATGCAGCTGGACGCCATCTCGCGCCGACTGGCGGCGCGGGCCGGCGGACGGCCGCAGCTGCTCGTCGGCGACATGAACTTCGGCGGCTCGGACGGACTCCGCGTCTCCGAAGAGTCCGGCTGGGTCTGGTATCACGCGCACGAGCTCGGATTCTCCGATCCTGTCGCGTACGTCGAACCGTCGCTCTGCAGCATGTGCCCGAGCAACACGTTCGTCGGTGACGGCTCCCGCGGGACCCTCATCGACCACGCGCTCCTGCGCGACCCGCCAGGCGGCGCGACGCTTGTGCCGACCTGCGTCACCCGGCTCTTCGAACGGCCGGTCACCGTGACCGGCGACGACGGCAATCCCATCGTCACGAACCTGTCGGACCACTTCGGCATCCGCGCGAAGTTCCGCTTCCGCTGACTCCCGCACTCCCGTGCGGGGGTTTTTCTTTCGTGCGTTTTACGGGCAGGGAAGGTAGCATCATTGCACGCCCTTTTCCGCAGCTGTCACGCCTGGAGCACCGCGATGCGACGTTTGGCCGTCATTGCCTTGGCCGTTTTTTGCCTGTTTCTGTCCGATTCTTCGAACCCCAAGTCGCTGCCCGCGTACGTCCCTCCCTCGGCGCCGATCCCGGCCGACTGCCGCGATATCGCGGCGGATCTGACGGTCGTCACTTACAACGCGGGGCTCGCGCCCGGCATGGTGGCGCTTGCCAGCCCGCGGACGCCCGCCGTCGCGCGCGCGGCCGCTTCGGCCGGCGCGGACGTCCTCTGCCTCCAGGAAGTCTGGACGGACGAGGAACGCCGCGCCGTGCTTGACGCCCTCGCGCTCCCGCCGGAGCACGTGCTGACCGCCGACACGGCGGACCTCGCTGAATCCGGCGACGCCCGCTGCGACGCCGGCCGTCTCGAGCCGCTCATCGCCTGCGCCCGGCGCGAATGCGCCGCGGTCCCGGCGGAGGAGCAGACGCTCTGCGCGCTCGACCATTGCCAGCGCGATTTGCTCTGGCTGTACCTGCGCGACCCGAAATGTCTCCAATGCCTGGCGTCGCACGTCGGCGAGGAGGCCCTCCGGATCGGCCAGGAATGCGTCGACGCGAGCGCGTCGCACGTGTACGGCGGCCGCAACGGCGTCATTCTCGTCTCGCGCTGGCGGCTCTTCGACAAGGAGGTCATGCTCCTGCCTGCGTCGGACGCCAACCGCGTCGGGCTGTTCGTCCGCGTCGAGGTCCCGGGGAGGGGAGCGGTGCAGGTCGCTTGCACGCACCTCTCGGCCCCGCAGCGGGTGTCGCCGTCGTATCCCGGCTTCAACGACTGGGAGGACGAGCAGATCGCGCAGACCCGGCTCATCGCCGCGCGCCTGCGTGAACGCGCCGCGGGAGGTCCGGCCCTGTTCCTCGGCGACATGAACTTCGGTCCGCGCCTTTCCGGCGCGATCGAGGAGAATTCGTCCCGCGCCTGGGACGAGGCCGTCCGTCTGGGCTTCGAGAGTCCGGCCGCCGCGGCAGATCCGCCGTTTTGCAGCATCTGTCCCGAGGACACGTTGCGCGGCGGTTACGCCGGCCACCTCATCGACCACGCGCTCCTGCTCGCGCAATCGCGGAGCCCGGCGCTCGTGCCGCGCTGCGCCGACCGCCTGTTCACGGCACCCGAGACCGTGACCGGCCACGGCGGCGAACCCGTCCGCACGAACCTCTCGGACCACTACGCCGTCCGCGTCCGATTCGATCTCCGCTGACCCCGACCGTCGTGTCGGGGTTTTTCGTCTTTGACCACTCAACCACTCGACCACTCAGCCACTCCCCTGATGCCCTGACCCCTCCTCTCCCAAATGGTACGTTCCCGCGTCCGTCCAAAGACGGGCATCCCGCCGTTTCACAACCGAAAAGGAGTTGCCATGGACTCCCTGGCGATGCTCGACCTTCTGCCCCAGATCACGCGTTTCCTGGAGGAGCCGTCGGGGAGTTGTTTCCTCGTCCCCTCCGCCTGCGCAGGCCCTCTCACGGGCAACCTCAAGGCTGCGGGTTTCGCGACCAAGACGGTGTCCTGCGCCGCGGCGTCCCACGCCGTCGAGGCCGTCGTCATCCCGCTCAAGGGTGGCGACCCCAAGGAGCGGCTCGATCTCGCGCTCACGGAGATCTTCGGATCGCCGGAGCGCGCGAACCTCGAGACCATGCTCTGCGTCGTCGTCGTCGTCGTCGGCCGCGCCGCGCGGTTCCTGCCCCTCGTCGTCCCGAAGGACGCGAAGGTCGAGATTCACGACAGGCGCGAACCGCTCGAGACCGACCGCGACGTGAAGCTCCGCAATCTCGCGTTCGGCGAGTACCGCAAGGCGCTCGTCATGCTCGCGAAGCTCTCGGGCCTCGCGGTGCACTTCCACGCCGAAGGCGGCGGCATCCGGCCGCCGTTCCCGGACGAGCCCGGCGTCGTGAGGATCCTCACGAACGCCTGCCCGCCCGGTCACACGACGGCGCGCTACGTGCCGCTCGCGTTCGGCCTGAAGTCCAACGAGGACGGGCTGTCCGCGCTCGCCGACGGCCCCACCAAGGGCCGCGGCGGCCCGTCCTTTCTCGCAAGGCTCTCATCGCTGATGAAGGCCTTTTTTCTTATGGAAATACGGAAGACAGGAGACGGAAGAGGACAGCGAACAGATTACAGAGGAGAGAAGAAGGAAGATTCTCGTCTTCTGTCATCTGTCTTCCGTCTTTATAAAAAAT
>JAVHQX010000102.1:0-2718 GCA_036171355.1 Patescibacteria group bacterium
TATGCCGAACGACCCGGACGACCGGCTGCGCGACATCTTCCGCATCATCGTGCGGGAGTATTTCCGTTCCGCTGAACCCGTCGGGTCGGCGCACATCGTCTCGCGGTACCGTCTCGGCGTGTCGTCGGCGACCGTGCGGAACGACATGGCCGAGCTCGAGGAACGCGGGCTTTTGGAGCAGCCGCACACCTCCTCCGGACGCATCCCGACCGAGGAGGGTTACCGTTACTACGTCGACGAGTTCGTCCGCGAGTCGTCGCTCGAAGAGAAGCGCCGGGCCGAGCTCGAGGCCGCCGTCATCGAACTGGAACGCGACACGGAATCCGCCGCGCGGAAGTTCGCGAAGACCGTCGCCGCCATCACCGGCGAGACCGCGCTCATCCGCGTCGGCACGCAGGCGTACCTCTCCGGCGTCTCGAACCTGATGGACAAGCCGGAGATGCGTGAGGGCGACCTCGTGCGGTCGGCGGTGCGCGTGATCGACGAGCTCGACACGCTCGTCGGCGACCTCGAGCGCAGGGTCCACGACGACGTCGCGGTGCTCATCGGCGCGGACAATCCCTTCGGCCGGCCGTTCTCGTCGGTCGTCACCGTCTGCGCGGTGCCCGACGTCGGCGAAGCCGTCATCGGCATCCTCGGCCCGACGCGCATGGACTACGACACCAACGTCGCGCTCATGCGCTACGTCCGCGAACGCCTCGACGAACTTGAAATGTAGCATCGACGAAGTGAGACAGTGAGAAAGCCGGATCGGAACGTCTTGCTCGTCGGTCACTCTCTCACTCTCTGACTCTCTCACTTTCTCACTCCCGTACCGCGTATGGACGAACAGCAGCAGAACCCCCAGGCGCAATCGTCGAACGACGTCCTTCCGGAACAGCCGGCGCAGGACGCCGCGGCCGCGCCGCAGCCGCAGGGCGACGTTTCTCCCGCAGCCTTGGCGAAGGCGGAAGTCGCCGCGGCCAATGCGAAGGCGGACGAATACCTCGCCGGATGGAAACGCGCCATGGCCGACTACGCCAACCTCAAGAAGGAGGCGGAGCGCGCCCATGCCGACCTCGCCAAGTACGCGTCCGCCGGGCTGGTGGGCAAGCTCCTCCCGACCATCGAGAGCTTCCGCAAGGCCGAGGATCAGCGTCCCGGCAAGGACGGCGAGCCCTTCGACGAGCCGCGCGCGAAGCAGTGGATAGAAGGCATCGGCCACGTCCGCGCCCAGCTCGAATCCGCGCTCGCGGCCGCCGGCGTCGGGCCCATCGACCAGGTCGGCGTCCCGTTCGACCCCGTCATGCATGATGCGATGATGACGCGGCGAGCCGACAAGGACCACCCCTCCGGCACCGTCGCCAAGGTCCTCGAGCCCGGATGGAAGCTCCACGACCGCGTCATCCGCCCCGCCAAAGTCGTCGTCACGGAATAACGCCGAAAGGTTGAAAGGTCGAAGGGTGGAAAGGTTAAAAGATTCCTACCGCCTCCTCGGACCTTCGACCTTTTAACCTCTCAACCTTTCAACCTGGAATCACCATATGCCTAAGATCCTCGGAATCGATCTCGGAACCACCAACTCCTGCATGGCCGTCATCGAGGGCGGCCAGCCCAAGGTCGTCGAGAACAAGGAAGGCGTGCGCACCACGCCGTCCGTCATCGCCGTCTCGAAGACCGGCGAGCGCCTCGCGGGCCAGCTCGCGAAGCGCCAGTCCGTCGTTAACCCGACGAACACCCTGTACTCCATCAAGCGCCTCATCGGCCGCCGCTGGGACGACGCGGAAGTGCAGCGCGAGTCGAAGGTCCTGCCGTACAAGATCGTGCAGAGCGGCAGCGGCGTGAAGGTCGTCATGGGCGACAAGGAATACACGCCCGAGGAGATCTCGGCGATGGTCCTCCAGAAGCTCAAGGCCGACGCGGAAGAGAAGCTCGGCGAGAAGATCACCGAGGCGGTCATCACCGTCCCGGCCTACTTCGACGACGCGCAGCGCCAGGCGACGAAGGTCGCGGGCGAGATCGCCGGCCTCACCGTGAAGCGCATCATCAACGAGCCGACCGCCGCCGCGCTCGCCTACGGCTTCGACAAGAAGAAGGGCGGCAAGATCGCCGTCTACGACCTCGGTGGCGGCACCTTCGACGTGTCGGTGCTCGAGATCACGGAGGACACGGTCGAGGTGAAGGCCACGAACGGCGACACGCACCTCGGCGGCGACGATTTCGACCAGCGGATCATCCACTGGGTCATCGACGAGTTCAGGAAATCGGAAGGCATCGACCTCTCGAAGGACGTGCTCGCGCTCCAGCGCATCAAGGAGGCGTCCGAGAAGGCCAAGATCGAGCTCTCGACCGCCATGGACACGGAGATCAACCAGCCGTTCATCACCTCCGACGCCAACGGGCCGAAGCATCTTCTCCTCAAGATGAGCCGCGCCAAGCTCGAGGAGCTCGTGCGCGATCTCGTCGACAAGACGCTTGAGCCGTGCCGCAAGGCGCTCGCCGACGCCAAGCTCGGCGTCGCCGACATGCAGGAGGTCGTGATGGTCGGCGGCATGACGCGCATGCCGCTCGTCCTCGCGACCGTCGAGAAATTCTTCGGCAAGAAGCCGAACATCAGCGTGAACCCGGACGAGGTCGTCGCGGCCGGCGCGGCCGTGCAGGCCGGCGTCCTCCAGGGCGAGGTGCGCGACGTGCTGCTCCTCGACGTGACCCCGCTTTCCCTCGGCATCGAGACGCTCG
>JAVHQX010000103.1:0-2708 GCA_036171355.1 Patescibacteria group bacterium
CATCGGACCGCAGGAGAGCGCCGGTGGAGTGAAAGTCTTCACTCCACCGCTGCCCCGGGCAAGCCGAGCCGCATTCGGCGGCGAGGCGCGGAATTCCCCTAAGACCGGCCCGACCAAAAACGGTTTCTCACGCGAAACGTGGGGAACCGTTTTTGGTTTGACGCGGGAATCGGACGGGCAGCAGCGCCGTAGAAAGTTTTCAGTTATCAGTTAACAGTTGTCAGTATCGGGCCGGGGGCCTCGCGATACGACCTTTTCACTGCACTGTTAACTGAAAACTGTGAACTGATAACTGACGACCGTCGCCCGTCCCTCACGCATGCAGCACGATCCGGTCGATGAACTTGGCGAGGACCGATTCGGCTTCGGGAGTGTCCTTCAACGAGGCGCGGATCTTTTCGAGCCCGGCCTGCGCGCTCGGCGGAAGGTCCTTGGCGCGCAACTCGACGAAACGTTCGTAATCGGCCTTGTTCCGTTCGGGATGGAACTGGATGCCGTAGACGTCGGCGCCGTGGATGGCGAAGGCCTGCACGGAACAGCGCGCGCTCGATGCGAGCACGACGGCGCCTGCGGGCGGCGTGACGATGCGGTCGTGATGCGCGCACTGCGCCGGGAACGAGAACGGCGCGTCGGCGAAAAGCATGTCGGTGAAGGAATCGTCGGACGTGGTCATCTCGTACGTCCCCCACTCCTCATGCTCGTCGTCGCGGACGACGCGCCCGCCGAACGCGTGCGCGATGAGCTGCGCGCCGAAGCAGACGCCGAGGACGGGGATCTTCTTCTCGCGCGCCGCTTTGAGGACCGTGATGAGCTGCTGCTGGTTCGGGACGTCCTCCCAGACCGAGAGCTTCGAACCGCCGACGACGACGGCATCGACCCCCGCGAGCAGCGAGGGGTCGGGGGTCTTCGTGAGCACGTCGAAAATCACGACTTGCTCGGGCGCGAGGCGCATCGCGCGGGTGTACGATTCGCGGTCGAGCTTCTTCACGTTGTCGTCGTCGCGGAGCTGGAACAGGAGGACCTTCACGCGGTCGCGGGACATTCCCATGGCCATAGCCGTCGGCATTCGTTTCAGAAATGAGTGATGATGCAGCGTATTATTGCATCCCGAGGGGACGCGCTGTCAACCCCGTTACAGGCCGGGCATCGGCTTGCTGCACAACGGATGACTCACCGATCGACTTCACCCGCGAAGAAACGCGGAGCCTGCCGACGAGGCCTGTAACGGGGTCAACTGAAAAAGAAAACGGCCCGGTAAAACCCGGGCCGTCGCGTCAGGAAGCGAGCCGCTTCTTGGCGTCATCGAGGATGATTTTGGCTTCGCGGACGTCGCGGCCGACGCACGCGAGGGCGAGCTTGGGAGACTCGAGCTGCAGGCAGCGGACGTTGAAGGGCAGGGCGCCCGCCAGGCCGTCGAACAACCCGCGACCGAGCCGCCGGCGCACATCGGCGAAGGAACGGACGTCCGGCGCCGCCGAGACGTTGCTCATGACGATCGCCCAGTCGCGCGCGCGGCCGGCGTAGTACGGAATGCCGGGGACGTGGAGACCTTCGAATCCGGCGGTCAGGTCGTGGATGCGGATCATCGACTCCTCCTTGCGGGTGAAAAAACGCGGGACTTCATCCGGCCGTGCTCCTGGCGGCCGCCGCGACGCGCGGCGGGAAAAACAGGAATCGGCTCAAAAAAAGTCCTGACCTTTTCGGTCAGGACTTCCGCTCATCAACGTGGCCGCGAGGCTAGATGGTGAGAGAAAGTCCTGATCGAATAAGGATGAGGCCGAGCGAAATGAGGGAAACGCAAAGCACGCCGAGGATCATGCTCTCGGCGACTTTGATGATGCGGTCGTGCGGTGCGTTGGCCGTCTGCATACGTTTCGAAGTACCGTCCGACCCTATCACGGGGCGACGTTCGCGTCAACGCGGGGACCCGCTGGGCCGTTCACCGCCGGCGCGGGGGCTGGCGCGGGGGCGGGGGCCGGGGCGGCCGTCGCGTCGAGCTTCGCGCCGGGATACTGGCATCCGGCCTGCTCGGCGAGGCTCACGAGCGTGATCTCACCCGACCGGCGCGCGCCGTCGGGAAAAACCCAGGTGGGATAGCCTTCGATCTTGGCGTCCTTGCACTCCTGCGTCTGCGCGCGCGGATCGCCCGGAATGGCGCATTCCACGTACGTCACGTCCTTGAACGCGGCGCCGAAGGCCTTCTTCTGCGCCTGGCAATGGGGGCACCAGTACGCGCCGTACATCTTCACGCCCTTGTCCGTGAGGCACCGCGCCAGATCGCCGCGCATGTCCGGTCCGGTGTCGCGCTCGGCGATGCGGAAATACGCGAACACGGCGAGGATCGCGATGATGACGAAGATGATGATGGTCCGGAAACGGGCGGTGCGCCTGTCGGGCTGATGATGGCGGGCCATAGCGGAATCTGAGGCTTGTGGATTCGGTATAGCATGCTCCGTGACGCGTGTAAAAGAAAAAGGTGCCGAGCCCGGTCCTCGATGTTCGAGAAACGAGGCTCGACACCTTGCTCAAGAGGAGCGCGATGTTCCTCCAACGAAAGGACGTGAATAACTCACGACAAGCCTGCGCGAAGTTTAACACGCGCCGAAGTACCTGCAACACCTTCCATGTGGATATTTCTCGGGCACCCGTGCGCGGATACGTGCGCGTGCTCCTGCGGCACGCGCACACGAAGCCTCGGCGCCGGGCCC
>JAVHQX010000104.1:0-2707 GCA_036171355.1 Patescibacteria group bacterium
GACGCCGGCCTCGGCGTTCGAGACGGCGATCTGGGCCGCGGTGACGTCGGCATCGTTGAGTTTCTCCTGAAGGTCGAGCGTGGACTTCGACGACAGCACGGACTGCGTAACTGTCGTCACGTTGGTCTGCGCGGTGCTCACGTCCTGCCGGTACGTCGTGAGCGTCGAGGACGGCACGCCGAGCGCGACGTCGAGGACGGCGGCATCAGCATCAAGATGCGCCTTCACGACCGCAAGATCGGCGCTGACTCCCGCGTATGCGGACAGGGCGGCATCGGCCGTGCCTGCGGCTTTCGCCGAGGCGGCTGCATCAGCCAGCGGCCCGAGCACGGCCTTGGCCTGGAGGCGCGTCTGGCGCGCGTCGTTCTCCGCCTGGGAATTCGTCGTGGTGAACGTGAGGTGATCGTCGGCGGTGAAGAGTCCGGACGAGAGCCGCGTCACGGCGTCATTCGCCTTGGTGACGGCGTCGTCATAATCCGCAAGGAGGTCGTCCGTCTTGGCGGCAATCTGCGCGTCGGCCTTGGCCTGCACGTTGGCGAGGCTCTTTCTGGCGTTGTCGAGGGCGACTTGCGCGTCGGACTGCGCCGCGACCGAAGCGTCAAGTTTCGACTGCGCCGTAGCGACCGCCTTTTCGCTGAGGGCGATGTCCTCCGGCGTCGCGCCCGCGACGAGTTCGGCGAGCCGCGCGCGCGCCGAATCGACGGCCGCGCGCTGGCCGGCGATCTTCGCGTACAGGTCCTTAGCGTCGAGGCGGACGAGGACGTCCCCGGCCTTCACCTGGCTTCCCACGGACACGGCGACCTCGGCGACCTTGCCTGACACTTCGGGCTCCAGGGAAATCTTGTCCTTCGGCGCGACCGAGCCGGTCACGGAGACCTCGTCGACGATGGTTCCCCGGTCGACCGCAGCGGTCTCATAACTGACCTTCGGGCGCGAAAATACCACTGCGGCGACGATTCCCGCCGCGACGACTGTGCCCGTGATAAGGAGGATTTTGAGGCGCTTTTTCATAGGGGCAATATGTATAGTTTACCATTTTTTGCGCTTATTTTCAAGGAAAAACCGGCACGGACGGTTGACGCGAGGGCCATTTTCCGCTACATTGACGGCCATATGTTCGATTGGTCCGCGCTCCCGCGTCCCATCATCGCGCTCTCCCCGATGGCCGACATGACCGATTCGGCGTTTTGCCGTATCGCCAAGCGCTTCGCGGCGCCCGTCGTCTTCCGGGAAATGATCAGCGCCGAGGGCTTGGTCCACGGCAGCGAGAAGTCGTTCGCGATGGGGCGCTTCGTCCCAGAAGAACGGCCGATCATCCAGCAGTTGTTCGGCGCCGACCCGAAATCCATGGCCGAAGCGACGAAGATGATCGATGAGGCCTACTCCCCCGACGGCTTCGACGTCAATATGGGCTGTCCCGTGTACAAGATCGTCTCGAACTTCAACGGCGCGGCGCTCATGCGCGAACCGGAACTCGCGACGAAGATCATCACCGCGATGCGCGCCGCGACGGCGAAACCGGTTTCCGTAAAGCTCCGCCTCGGCTGGTCGGACCCGACGGAGGTGCTCGAATTCATCAAGGTGGTCGAAGCCGCCGGCGCAGCGCTCGTCACCATCCACGGCAGGACGAAGGCGCAGGGCTACAGCGGCGTCGCCGACTGGGAGATGGTCGGACGCGCGAAGCGGCAGGTATCCATCCCCGTGCTGTGCAACGGCGACGTCCATGCGCCGGACGCGGCCGCCAGGGCGCTCGCGGCCTCCGGCTGCGACGGACTGCTCATCGCCCGCGGTGCGCTCGGCAACCCCTGGATCTTCCGGCAGATCGACGCGGCGCTGCGCGGCGAACCCTGGCAGGCGCCGACTCTCGCGGAACGCGTCGAGGTCGTCCGCGACCACGCGCGGCTGCACGCGGAACTCTGCGGCGGCGACCTCGTCAGCTTCCGCAAGCACCTCACCTGGTACTTCAAGGGCATCCCCGGCGCGAAGGAATACCGCGACCGCCTCATGAAGGTGTCCGCGCGGGAAGGGCTCGACGCGGTCCTCGACGCGTACCTCGCCTCGCACGACGCCGCCGCGACGCCGCCGCAAATCGCCATCCCGCAAGGCGCGACGTCCGCCGGATGAATGACACTCCCCGGGCTTACGCCCGGGGTTTCTTTACCAATCAAACTTGGTTTGTCCCTTGTCCTCCTGCCCCTGCGCTTGGATGTACCGTTGTATCGTGGCCTCGTCGCAGCCCACGGTCGACACAAAATATCCGTCGCTCCAGACGGGCATGTCGTCGCGGTCGTACATGTTCCGCACGAACGCGAACCTCGCCCGCACGGCACGGGAACTGTTGGTCTTGAGGAGGCGCACCGCCTCGCTCACCGCCATGCGGGGCGGGATGGACGCCAGCACGTGGATGTGATCCTCGTCGGTGTTCATCTCTAGGATGTCGATCTCGGGGTACTTCCGCGCCACGTTCCTCATCACGGCCTGCACGTACGGGCCGAGGTTCTTCCTGAAGAGCTTCCGCCTGTACTTCGTCACGAAGACAAGGTGGTACCTCGTGTGATACGTGCAGTGCGCCTGCTTGCGATACTCCATACGGCCGCACCTTACCGGACGTGGGGCAGGAGGAAAAGGGGGCCATACGGAACTCCCGGGCTGACGCCCGGGGTTTAGGCTTCGCAATCAAAACGGCCCCCCGCGCACCGCGGCCCCC
>JAVHQX010000105.1:0-2689 GCA_036171355.1 Patescibacteria group bacterium
CTGAACTGCCAATGAACCGCTTATGACCAAGGCGGAAGCCGTCAAACGCATCGCCAAACTGCGCCAGACCATCGATCGCCATCGGTACCTCTACCACGTCCTCGACCGCCAGGAGATATCCGATGCCGCGCTCGATTCGCTTAAGCACGAGCTCTACCGTCTCGAGCAGGAGTTCCCCGAGCTCGTGACGCAGGATTCGCCGACGCAGCGCGTAGGCGGCAAGGCCCTCGCGAAGTTCGCGAAGGTCAGGCACACGACGCCGATGCTTTCGATGGAGGACGTCTTCGCGCCCGACGAGTTCGACGAATGGTATGCGCGCATCGCCAAGCTCCTCGCCAAGGACCGTTTCGACGTCTTCTGCATGGTGAAGGTGGACGGCCTGGCGATGTCGCTCGTCTACGAGGATGGCGCCCTTGCCGCCGCCGCGACGCGCGGCGACGGACGGGTCGGCGAGGATATCACGGAGAACGTGAGGACCATCGATGCCGTCCCGCTCGCGCTGCACGAACCGTCCGCGAAGCAGATCGACGCGTTCATCAACGCGTGCGGCGGAAGCACCGACGCGAAACGGCTCCGCGCCGCGCTCGAGAAGCGCGCCGGCCGCGTCGAGGTCCGCGGCGAGGTCTACATGACCGAAAAAGCGTTTGCCGCGCTGAACGAGGAGCAGCGGAAGAAGGGCGAAGAGCCTTTCGCGAATCCGAGGAACGCGGCGGCGGGGAGCGTCCGCCAGCTCGATCCCAAGGTGACGGCGGGACGCAAGCTCTCGTTCTTCGCCTGGGAGCTCGTGACCGACCTCGGACAGTCCCGCCATTCGCGGGAATGGGAACTGCTCGGCCTGCTGGGATTCCGCGCGAACAAGGAAAGCGTCCGCGCCCGGTCGGCGGAGGAAGTCCACGCGTATTGGAAACGGATGCTCGAACGACGGCCGCGGCTCGGCTATTGGATCGATGGCACCGTCGTCCGCGCCGATGACAACGCCTCGTTCGAGAGGCTCGGCGTCGTCGGCAAGGCGCCGCGCGGCATGGTCGCCTGGAAGTTCCCGGCGGAAGAGGTGACGACCGTAGTCGAGGACGTGCAGTGGTACGTGGGCAGGACCGGCGCGCTCACGCCCGTCGCGAAGCTGCGTCCGACCTGGCTGGGCGGCACCACCGTGCAGCACGCGAGCCTCCATAACGCCGACGAGATCGCGCGGCTCGGGCTGAAGATCGGCGATACCGTCATCCTGTACAAGGCGGGCGACATCATCCCCAAGGTGAAGAAGGTCCTCGCGGAACTCCGCCCGCGCGGCGCGAAGGAAATCAGGACGCCGAAGGCGTGCCCGGCGTGCGGCGGGCCGGTGGCCAGGCGCGAAGGCGAAGTCGCCGTCGTCTGCGAGAACCGGAAGTGCCCGGCGAAGCAGGTCGAGTTCATGGCCAACTTCGTGTCGAAACGCGCGTTCGACGTCGAGGGACTCGGCTACAAGGTCGTCGAGCAGCTGATGGACAGCGGCCTCGTCTCGAGGCCGGGCGACGTGTTCCGCCTCCGGATGGACGATCTTGTCGATCTCGAACGTTTCGGCGAGAAATCCGCCGAGAACCTGGTCGCGGCCATCGCGAAGGCCAGGAACGTCCCGCTCGCGCGGTTCATCATCGCCATGGGCATCACCCACGTCGGCGACGAGACCGCCGTCGATCTCGCCGATCGTTTCGGGACGCTCGAGAAGTTCCGGCGCGCCGCGAAAGAGGACCTCGAATCCGTCACGGGCATCGGAGAGGTGGTCGCCGGATCCGTCGCGGAGTGGCTTCGGGACCCGCAACACCAAAGGATGATCGACGATCTCATCGACGCCGGCGTGAAGGTCGAGAGGTCGAGGAAACCCGCATCACAGCCGTGGAAGGGCCTCACGTTCGTCTTCACCGGGGAGCTCGAGGCGATGTCGCGGGACGAGGCCAAAGACAAGGCCAGGGGCTTCGGCGCGGACGTGTCGGAATCCGTTTCCAAGAAGACGTCCTACGTCGTCGCCGGTCCGGGGGCCGGTTCGAAGCTGGATAAAGCCAAGAAATTAGGCGTTCGCGTCTTGAACGAAGCGCGGTTCCTCGCTATGCTGGACGGGAAATCCTGACCTACGCGTATGCAGCTGACCCCCGAACAAGTCGACCACATCGCCACGCTTTCGCGCCTGTCGTTCACCGACGAGGAGCGCACCCGTTTCGCCGAGCAGCTTTCGTCCATCATCGACTACGTCGGCCTCCTCTCAAAGGTCGATACCGAGGGCGTCGAGCCCATGAATCACAGCGTCGCGCTCATGAACGTGTTCGGCGCCGACGAACCCTCGCCCTGCGACGAGGCGACCCGCGCGGCGTTGCTCGCCGCGTTTCCGGAACGCGAAGGCGACCTCCTTAAGGTGAAGGCCGTGTTTTCCTGACGCCTATGGATCTCGCACGCGCGTCGCTCGCGGAGGTCGTCGCCGGCCTCGAAAAACAGGACTTCGGCAGCAGGGACGTCGTGGACGCCTGCCTCGAGGTCGCGAAGAAGAACGTCGGCCGGACGCACGCCTACGTCCAGCTTTTCGAGCATGAGGCGCGCCGCGCCGCGGACGAGGCGGACGTCCGCCGTCGTTACTCGCTCAAGAAGTCGCCGCTCGACGGCGTGCCTGTCGCGATCAAGGACAACATGCTGCTCGTCGGATCGCGGCCGTCGTCCGCGATCC
>JAVHQX010000106.1:0-2681 GCA_036171355.1 Patescibacteria group bacterium
CATCGCGTCGACCTTCAACATCTTCACCGACTGGGCCGGCCAGCTCCTGCTGATCCTCGTCGACTGGCTGATCAGGATCGCGCAGTACAACGACTTCGTGAATTCCGCGCCGGTGGCCAACGGCTGGTCGATCGTGCGGGACGTCACGAACATGTTCTTCATCCTGGCGCTGCTCGTGATCGCCTTCGGCACCATCCTCGGCGTCGACGCCTACAGCTACAAGAACAAGATGCTCTCGCGGCTGCTCATCATGGCGGTCGTCGTCAATTTCTCGCGTACCATCTGCGGCCTGCTCATCGACTTCGCGCAGGTCGTGATGCTGACCTTCGTCTACGGTTTCAAGGAGGCCGCCGGCGGCAACTTCGCCGACATGCTGCGCATCACGCGCATGATGCAGGCGAGGGAGGACGACAGCGTCGACCCGCCCACCGCATCGACGATCGCGATCGCGATGATTCTCGCGTTATGCATGGTCCTCATCTCGCTGGCCGTCGTCGCGCTGATGATCATCACGCTCACGATCCGCATCGTGTATCTCTGGCTGCTCATCGTGCTTTCTCCGCTGGCCTTCTTCCTCAAGGCGGTGCCGGGCGGTTCCGCGTCGGGTTATTACGGCATGTGGTGGAAGATGTTCACGGGCCAGGTCATCGTCGGTCCGGTGATGGCCTTCTTCCTATGGCTTTCCCTCGTCACGGTCGCGTCGAACGGCCTGACGTCCATCGGCGGAAGCGGCGGCGGATCGCAGGAACAGATTAGCGGCGAGATCTCCAAGGCCTTCAATAGCGACGAGATCGGCGCGTTCATCATGGGTATCTGCCTCCTCATGGGCGGATTGCAGCTTTCGAAACAGATCAGCGCGGAATCCGCCGGCGCGGCTCCCGGCCTTGCCAAGAAGGCGCTCAGCGCCGGCAAGTGGGCGTCGAAGAAGGCCGTCGTAGGTGCCGACCGCGTCACGGGCGGCGCGATTGCCTCAAGCGGCGTGCCGATCATCGGCAGATGGGCCGGCGACGCGCGCGTTGCGCGCGCGCAGGAAAAGCGGCAGAAGGACACCAGGGCCGCCCAGCTCACGGAGACGTTCTCGGCCAAGAAGCAACGCGCGGTCGCCAATGAATTCGCGTTCACGGAGCAGGGGAGGGCGGAGAAGTCCGCCGCGCAGCGCGCCCGGCTGAAGGAGGCCGCGACGAACCCGCCGACGGACGCGAAGGACCTCGGCGAGGTCCATCAGTGGCGCAAGGACCTTCGCAAAACCGCCGAAAAGGCGGAAGCGAAGAGGCCCGGCAGCGGCGCGGCGATCCTCAAGGACCTCGGCGATTTCGAGAATAAGAGGCCGAGCCTGATCATCGACAAGAACGAAAAAGACCCCAAGGAACGCGCCCGACAGGAGCAGTCCTTCCGGAAGTCGGCCAGCGGCTTCAGTGCCGCGAGGATGACGGACATGGACGCATCGGAGCTCACCGACCGGTTCAAGGCGTTCGCCAATCCGAAGGCCTTACTCAAGGCCCAGGAAACCGCCAGCGGCGACCAGCTCGCCAAGCTCCGGCTCAAGGACGGGAAGGGAAACGTCATCGAAAACGAGTCCGGCGTCCGGGCATGGCAGGATGGGGTCAAGGCGAGACCCGAGAACTTCGGGTTGCTGTCGGAAGGGGAGCGCGCGAACTTGGTCAGGGGATTGGCCTCGGACCCGGCCAGGCGGAAAGACGTCCTCGGAAGGCTCGGCGCAAGCGACGACGTGCGGCCCGATCACCTCCAAGGCGAGGTCCTGAACGCGCTGGCGGATACGGGCGCGTTGGCTGGCAATTCGAAGATCGCGGACAAGGTTTTGGCGGGGCTGGATTACACCAAGCTCAGGGGCGATACCAACCTGGCCCAGAAGATGCGCCAGGATCTCGCAGCCGGCATCAGTTCAAGCGCGCTCGGGAAGCTGCCGGAGGATCTCGCCACGCAGCTCCGCCCGCTGGTCGCCGCCGCGCAGGGCGCGACGGTGGCATTGGCCGGCGGCGCGAGTCTCGGCCAGGCGTTCAAGGGATATGACGACACAAAGGGAAACTTCACGGATGCCGGCGGTCGAGCGAATTTCGAGGCGTTCCTCGAGGCGGACAAGGCGAACGCCGCGGCCGTGCCGGTCGATGCCATCACGAAGAACGGAGGCATGAACGACGTCTCGATGTCGATCGTCAGCAACGTGTCGATGGGTGACGTGAATACCATGGTGGACGGCGGCAAGACGGATCAGGCGGCGGCCGTCCTGGACGTGGCCGACAAGCTTTCGCAGATGGCGGGCATGAGCGGTGATCAGATCACCGATGCCATCAAGAATTCCGGCCTGTCCGCCTCGCTCGACGAAGTGAAACAAGCCATCAAACACGCGACGGGCATCATGGAAGACGTCAAGAGGGGGACCAACCCGCTCGACGCGGAAATGCGCGCGGAAAAGATCCAGAACAAGGTCGCAGCCGCCGAAGAGCGCACCGCGGAACGCCTCGGAAGGACGGAACGGCGGATCACGGGCAGGAAGCGCGGCAAGAAATAGGATAACAGCAACCGACTATGGCGGATGACGCCGGGACAATGACGCAGGCGGCGGACGCTCCGGCCGCAGGCGGCGCCGCGAAGGTCGTCGAAGAGCTGATGACCCCGAAACGAAGCGTGCTGCAGCGCATGCAGGAGCTTCCGGCGGCCGT
>JAVHQX010000107.1:0-9080 GCA_036171355.1 Patescibacteria group bacterium
GATCGCCATGTGCACGTGATTCCGTTTCAGGTCGCGGAACAGGTCGTCGGTGAGCGACGACTCCGGCACGAACACCGGCGCCGACATGAACTCGCGGATCTTCTGGCGCTCGAGGGCGCCGGGTTCGGACAGGCGGGTGAGCAGGTCCTTGATGTGCACGATGCCGACGATCGAATCGGGGGTGCCTTCGTAGACGGGATAGCGGGAGTACTTCTGCGCGTTGGCCATCGCGAGCGCTTCGCCGATCGGCTTGTCCGCGTCGAGGCAGAACATGAGTTCCTTCGGCGTGAGCACGTCGCTCGCGGTGATGTCGTTGAAGAGGAAGACACGCTCGATGAGTTCCTTTTCCCCGGACTCGACGGCGCCGGCGCTCACGCCCATGCGGGTCATCGTCTTGATCTCCTCCTCCGTCACGCGCACCTCGGGGCGTTTCGACGGCACGAATAGGCCCACGAACCGGTCGACGACCCTGACGATCGGGCTGAGCGCGACCGTGAGGACGTAGACGGGGCGCGCGAAGGCGAGCGCGAGGCGTTCGGCGTTGTTGGCCGCATAGGACTTCGGGATCAGGTTCACGAAGATGAGGACGATGACGGTCATCACGCCGGTGACGATGCCGACGCCGGCGTCCCCGAACGCTTCGGTCGCCGTCGCCGTCGCGATCGCCGCGGAGGCGATGTCGCAGACGGTCTGGCCGAGGAGCAGCGTCCCGAGGAGCTTGCGCACGTTGCCGCGGAGCCAGGCGACCGTCTCCGCCCGCTTGTCGCCGTTCTTGATGAGCGTCTGGAGGCGCACGTTGCCCATCGCGAGCAACGCGGTCTCGGCCGCCTCGAACGCGGAGGCGACGAGCAAGAGCACGAGGATGAGGATGAGGGCTGCGGGCATAGCGGGGCGGGCGTCAGGCGGCCTTCGCCGGAGACCGCGCCGCCGGGGCGCCCGCGGCCGGCTTCTTCCTTTCGGCCACGATCGGGAAGAGCACGCTCATCTGCGTGCCGACGCGCTCGATGGAGTCGCAGTAGATCTTGCCCCGCATGAGCTCGACGATCTGCCTCGTGATCCAGAGGCCGAGGCCGGTGCCGGGAATCGTCGCGGTGTCGTTCGTGCGGACGCGGTAGAATTTCTGGAAAAGCTTTTCGCGGGCCTCCGATGACATGCCGAGGCCGGTGTCGATCACCCGCACCTCCAGCATGTCGTTTTCCTTGACCTCGGACGTGACGGTCACGCTGCCCGAGGGCGTGTACTTGATGCCGTTCGAGCAGAGGTTGATGAGCACCTGCTTGAAGCGCGACTTGTCGACGGAGATCTTCGGCAGCGGCTGCGGCGGCTTCTTGAACTCGAACGCGAGCTTCTTCTTTTCCGCTTCGAAATGCAGCTGGGCGACGATCTCGTCGATGATCGGCTCGACCGACAGGACCTCGGGCTCCATCTTCATGCGTCCCTGCTCGAGGCGCGAGACCTCGAGGAGGTCCTTGACGAGCGTGCCGAGGTGGGTCGCGATGGAGAACGTCGTCTTCATGATCTCCTTGGGCTTGTCTTCCATCTTGCCGAAGGCGTCCTCGAGGAACAGCGAAAGGTAGCCGCGGATGGCGGTGATCGGCGCGCGCAGCTCATGCGAGGTCATCGAGATGAAATCGTCCTTCATCTGGTCGACCTCCTGCAGTTTCTTGTAGAGCGAGGCGTACTGGAACAGCCGCGTGTTCGAGGCGAGCACCAGGATGACGATCAGCACCGTGAGCAGCAGCCAGACGTAGGACCAGAACAGGTTGCTGCGGACGAGTTCGTCGATGACCGAGAGCGACAGCTTCATGGACAGGAGCAGCGTCTTCTGCCCGTTCGCGTCGGAGAGCGGCATGACCACGCCCCAATACCGTTCGCTGCTTCGCGCCTCCTCGGCGGTCAGCGTCTGGTCGATCGCGGCGGAACGCGGCGACTTGGTGAGGTAGGCGATGGCCTGGCCGTCGTACCACGAGAGGATGTTCTGCCTGCCGTGCGCCGAGCGGCCGATGCCGTCCTTGTACAGGCTGGCCACGACGGTGAAGTCCTCGCCGTCTTTCTTGAGGACGTCCATGCTCTTCACCTCCGGGAGTACCTTGGCGATCGCCTCGACCCGTTCTTGCAGCTTCACGGGATCGTCGAACCGGTCCGCGCTCGTCACGTTGAACATCTTCCCGACGATGAGCGCCGTGCGCTGGAGCTCGACGTCGACCGTCTTCCTGAACCGGTTCACGACGAAGAAGGTGTTCAGGATCACCGTGACCGGGACGAGGATGATGAGCAGGACCGCGTAGAGGATCTGCCAGTTCTTCCTGAGGAACATCGAGCTTGCGCCGATTTTCGCGGGTGCGGCGGATTTCATATGGGGGAAGCATACCATCCGGACGACCGGAAACCAAGCCTGCGGCCGCCGCTGGCCTCCCCGTTTTTCTTGTGAACCTGGCGATTTTTTGGTAGAATACCCGTATGCGTCCCGAACGGCACCCTATCGAGAAGATCAAGACCGGCATCACCGGTTTCGACGACCTCGCCGAGGGCGGCCTCCCGAAGGGGAGAGCGGTCGTCGTTTCGGGCACGGCCGGATCCGGCAAGACCGTGTTCGGCCTCGAATTCCTGTACCGCGGCGCGACGGAATTCGGCGAGGGCGGAGTCTTCGTGACCTTCGAGGAGCGCCGGGAGGACCTCATGAAGGACGTCCAGGGTTTCGGCTGGGACCTCGCGGACATCGAGAAGAAGGGGTCGCTCGCGTTCGTCGACGCGAGCGGCATCGCCGAACATCAGGTGGAAGTGGGGGAGTACGACTTCGGCGCGCTCATCGCGCGCGTCCGCTACGCCGTCGGCAAGGTGAACGCCAAGCGCATCGTCATCGATTCGGTCGCCGCGCTGTTCCTGCGCTACAAGGACCAGGCGATCGTCCGCCGCGAGCTCTTCAAGGTCATCGACATCCTGCGGCGGCTCGGAGTGACCGCCGTGATCACCGCGGAACGCGTGCGCGACGAGGACGCTTCGTCCCGTTTCGGCGTCGAGGATTTCGTCGCCGACAGCGTCGTCTTCCTGTACAACTCGCCGGTCGGCCGCGAGCGCGAACGGCAGATCGAGATCGTGAAGCTGCGCGGCGCTGGGTACCAGACGGGCAAGCACCCGTTCCTCATCAGCGGCGGCGGGCTCACGGTGTTCCCGAACGTCACGTTCGCGCCCCCGGAAGGCGGCAAGATCTCGCATCTTTCCACCGGCGTTGCCGGCATCGACGAGATGACCGACAGCGGCCTCCATCGCGGTTCGACCACGCTGCTCCTCGGCCCGTCGGGCACGGGGCGCACGGTCCTCGGCCTGCATTTCCTCGCCGAAGGGGCGCGTCGCCGCGAACGCGGGTTATTGTTCTCCTTCGAAGAAGGCGTCTCGCAGCTCATGGCCGACGCGAAGAGCCTCGGCTGGGATTTCGCCGCGCTCGAGCGGGCGAAGAAGCTGCGGGTGGTCGCCTGGCAGCCGGAGGCGATGCCCATCGAGTCGTATCTCAAGAAGATAAGGCGGATGACCGAGGAATTCCGCCCGAAACGCGTGGTGATCGACAGCATCACGCCGCTCGCCCGCGCCGTCGACGAACAGCGTTTCCGCCGTTTCGTCGTGGCCCTGAACGCGTTCCTGAAGTCGTTGGGAGTGACGACCATCGTGAACTACACGACCGATCCGTCGGCGTCCGTGTCCGTCGCCGCGGAATCGGACATCGCCGTCGTCGCGGACAACATCATCCTCATGAAGATCGCCGAATCCGGCAGCACCGTCGAGCGGGAGATCGTCATCGTGAAATCGCGCGCCTCGTCGCATGACAAGTCCGTGCGCCGCTACGTCATCACCTCGAAGGGCATGTGCGTGGGCGACGACGCAGCGTGCGAAGACGCCGCGCGGCCGCGCCGCAAGGCGAAGGCGAAACGGAAGAAGCGCTGACCGCCGTATGAACACGACCATCTTGCTGTTCATCTCCAAGGAATCCGCGACCTACCGCTTCACGCGGCGGCAGGTGGAACTCGCGTGCCAGCAGGCGCTCGGGGCCGCCAAGGCGCCGGCCGTGAAGGTCATCGACATCGCCGAGCATCCCGATCTCGCCGAACAGTACAACATCGAAGCGCTGCCGACGCTCATCGTCGGCGCGAAGCGATTCATCGGCACGCCATCGCCGGAACTCCTCTCGACCTGCATGGGCCTCGCGCCGGCCAAGGGGCAGGACGATGAAACGACCTGAACGCCTATGGATCCGAAGGGCACCACGCCGCCGGGGACGGCGGATCATCGGTTCGGCCTCGATGAACTGCCGGAGGCCGTATTCGTGACCGATCCCGACCACGTCATCGTGGCCGCCAACAAGGCGGCCGCCGAACTCCTCGGTTACGCGCCTGAGGAGCTTGTCGGCTGGCCGCTCGACAAGATCTTCCCGCGCCAGCCGCACGGCATGTCCCTGCTCATGGCCGACGGCAGCGGCTCGACGAAGTTCGAGATCAAGATGAAGACGAAGACGGGAAAGATGGTGCTCATGAGCTTCGTCGCCGCCCCCATCGGCTCCGGGACCGGCCGACGCCCGCTCGTCTACCTCGGCCGCGACATCCGCCTTCGGAAGCTCGTCGAGGGCGAGATCAAGCGCGCCCGCGACTATTTCCGCACCGTCATGCAGAACTCCCCGAGCGGCATCTGCGTGACCGACGTGAACCGGACGATCGTCATGGTGAACACGGTCGCCGAGGAGCTCACGGGGTATACCTCCGACGAGATGGTCGGCCGCCACGTGACGTTCTTCTATCCGGATCAGGGCGGGCCGCCGCTCGATTTCCTGGCGCTCCGCAAAGGCGACAAGGTCTCGCGGGAGGTCGATCTCAAGCGGAAGGACGGCAAGACCGCGCCCGTGCTCGCGTTCTATCGCCTCGTCGAGGACGAGCGCGGAGAGAAGGAGATGATCATCGAGTCCTACAGCGACCTTACCGATCGGAAACGGCTCGACCGCCTCAAGAACGAGTTCGTGTTCGTCGCCGCGCACGAGCTCCGCAACCCCGTCACCGCGATACGGCTGCTGCTCAACATGGTCTTCGAGGACAAGCGCATCACCCTCGATCCGACTTTGCGCGGCTACCTGCTGAAGATCCAAGAGGCCGACAAACGGCTTCTCCAGCTCGTCGACGACCTGCTCGAGGTATCGCGAAGCGAATCCGGACGGCTCAAGATCCAGGTGTCGCCGCAGGATCTGACCGAGCTCGTGAAGACGATCTTCAACGAGATCAAACCGAACGCGCTCACGCGTGACGTGTTGTTGCGGCACATTCCGCTCACGCCGATGCCCGCGGCCATGGCGGATCCGAGCAAGCTCAAGGAGATCATCGCCAATCTCGTCACGAACGGCGTGAAGTACAACGTCGCCGGCGGTTCGGTGACGATCGAGCACGAGGTGCGCGGCGGCATGCTGCTCACGCACGTCGCAGACACCGGCATCGGCATCAGCGAGGAGGACCAGGAGCGCCTGTTCGAGAAGTTCTGGCGTTCGGAGGACATGGCCGTGCGCGCGCAATCCGGCACGGGCCTCGGACTGTTCATCGTGAAGGAGCTGGTCGAGCGCATGGGCGGCACGCTCGACGTGACGTCCAAAATCGGCCGCGGGACGACGTTCACGTTCACGCTGCCGCTCGCGCACGGCAAGGCGCCGCTGAAGCCGAAAATGAAGGGGAAGAAGTGAGGAGGCGGGCGGATCGCGGTTCGCAGTTATCAGTTGTCAGTTTTCGGTAATCGAGTGACTGACGGAAAAAAGGTCCGCGAGGCGGACCGTTTTGTGCTCTATGATTGCCTGCCCGCAGTCAACTGAAAACTGAGAACTGTTCATTGATGACGCCCGGATTTTGGTCTCACCGGGCCACGATCATCACCTTCGCGCCGTTCTCGACGCCGCCGCCGTTCCAGTCATGGATCGCGTTCCAGAGCACGCCGTCCGCGTACACATAGTCCGCGCCGAGCCGCGTGCCGGGGTCGTTCGTGACCACCGTCGTCGCCGTGTAGCCCTTGGCAATGAGCATGTGGTACAGCGGCCCGCCGTTCTTGAAATTCGGATTCTTGAGCAGCTTGCCTGCCGCCGGAAGCAGCACGGGGCGGCCCGCGGCGATCTCGCGCTTCACGTCGTCGATGGACGAGATCGCGACGACTTTGGCGCCGCGCAAACCGAGGAAGTCCCGCATCACCTCCGCAGTGCGGTCCGCGTCGGTGCTCTTGAAATCGCCATACGCGTCTTTTTCGTGCGCGACGATCTCCTGCAGCTTCTTCTCCATCTCGTCGAGCGTCATGTCGTCGATGCCGTCGGCATACGCCTTGAGCATGAGCATCGACGCCTCTTCGCAGGTGTCCTCATGCAGCGCGTCCCAGACCTTGAACGGCGCCTGCGGCACGAAGATGACCTTGAGGTTGTACGACGCCGGGAGCGCTTGCGCAGCCGGCGTCGCGGTCTCCGTCTTCGGCGCCGCCGGCGCCGCGTCGACCGCGGCGTTCTCGTCCGGCGCGGACGGGGCGGTCACCGCGCGCACGGCGTTCTCGTTGTCCCGGAGCGCGTCCTGGCGGGAGATCGCTGGCGGTACGGGCCCGCGCTGCCATCGGTCGTAGGCGTCGCGGAGATCGCCGCGGTACGCGAAGAGCGCCGCGCACACGGCGGCGACGGCAAGCAGGGCGATGGGGGGCAGGAGTCTGTGCATAACTGACGACGCATCCTACGTCGGGCGCGCGTCCGCGTCAATCATACTATGCTACACTCTTGCACGGATAGCGGGTTGACGCCGCGCGTCCGAGCACGCACACTGTGCCTACTCATCATTACCGTATGGCAGACAAGAAACCGCTTACCATAGCCAAGATCGTCATCGACCGCGACCTCTGCATCGGGGCCGCGACGTGCGTCACCATCGCTCCGGGAACCTTCCAGATGGATGACGAAAACAAGGCCATCCTCGTCGACCTGAAGGGAAACGACGCCGAGACGGTGCTGCTCGCCGCGGAGTCGTGTCCGACCAAGGCGATCTTCCTGTACGACGAGAACGGAGAGCAGATTTATCCCTACGTGTAGCCATTTGCAGGGTGTCGGGGAGTTGGGGAGTTGGAAGGTGGGAAGTCGGGAGTTTCCGCATCGCACTCCCCACTCCGCACTCTCCATCTCCCCACTCCAGACTCCCATCTCCCGTATGGCCTTCTCCGACCATCTCATCATCGGCGGCGGCATTGCCGGCGCGACGGCGGCCGAAACGATCCGGCAGCGCGACGCACGCGCGCGCATCCGCGTAATCGCCGCGGAACGGCACCCTCTGTATTCGCGGGTGCTGCTGCCGCATGTCGCCGACGGCAGGGCGAAAGAGGAACGGACGATCATCAAGACGGCGGCCGCGTTCGCGGCGAAAGGCATCGACTACGACGCCGGCGCGTCGGTCGTCTCGATCGACGCGGCCGCGCGCAGGGCCGTCCTCGCGGACGGTTCGGAATGCGCATACGGCAAACTCCTCATCGCGAGCGGAAGTTCCGCGCGCCGCTTCGAAGGTCCCGGCGCGGAGCACTGTTCCTACTTCCGCACGCTCGACGATCTTCGCGAACTCATGTCCGCGACCAGGGTCGGCGCGGCGGTCGTGCACGGCGGGGGATTCAACGCCGTCGATCTCGCCGTGTCGCTCGCGCGGCGCGGCGTGCGCGTCACGTGCGTCATGCGCAGCGACGGATTCCTCGTGCGGGCCCTCGATGCGCAATCGCGCGACGCCATCAGGTCGTCGCTCGAGGAACATGGCGTGACCATCCTCACGCATCGGGAATTACGCGCGGTTGAGCGGAAAAACAGCGGTCTGGAAGCGCACCTGTCCGGAGGCGAACGACTGTCTGCGACGTCGTCGGCGTGAGCGTGGGCGTCGTGCCCAACGTCGGTTTCCTGGCGGGCAGCGGCATCCCGACTGCGTCTGGCGTGCTGGTCGACGAACGGCTGCGCGCCGCCGACGGCGTCTTCGCCGCCGGCGACGTCGCCGAGTATTTCGATCAGAACGTCGGCGCGCATCGCATCGCGGGCAACTGGATGAACGCGATGTTCCAAGGGAAGGTCGCGGGAGCGAACATGGCCGGCGACGACCAGGTCTTCGCCATGGTGACGTCGTACAGCATCGCCTGTTTCGATCTCCCGATCGCGTTCATGGGCGCCGTCGCGGACGGCGACGACGAACGCATCATCCGCGAGTCGGGCGATGCCTTCATGCGCTTCTTCCTCCGTGGCGGTCGCGTCGTCGGCGCGACGTGCGTCGGGCACTTCGCGGAACGCGGCGCGGTGACGAAGCTGCTCGCGGCCCGCATCAGGCTCGATGCCGACGCGAAAAAGGCGATCGGAAACCCGCGCATCAGCCTCGAAACGTTGATTCCTTAGGGTATGGATAAGTCGGTCGGCCGCCACTTGCCGGGCGGTTTTTTGTGCATGTGATTTAAGGCAAAAACGGGGGATGAAATAGGGTCATTTTATGGCTAATTTTAGCCAAATTAAGCCTTGAAAAGGGCGGTTTTTTTGCTAAAATATAATAAGTAAGGGACGAAACAAAAATGGCCCAAAAAAGGTCTTCACACCCGCGCGAAGTGGAATTGTGGGTCATCGCCGTCGTGGCGGTGGTCTTTGCCTTGCTTCGCCTGGGCCGCGTGATCCCGCCGCCGTTCGTCGGTACGGCCGAGGCGGCCGCGTGCCCCATCGTCGACGGAGGCGCGGGCGACGACGATGCTTCCGCGAACGGCGTGATCACCGTCAGCGGCTCGAAGACCTTCACGGCCATCACCGGGACGTACGATTGCACGGCGCGCCGTTCCTCATCACGAGCGCCGGCACGCTCGTCCTCGCAGGCAACACCACGACGGGGCAAGTCGCCGCGGTGAATTTCGGCACGCTCACGATTGACAGCGGCGGCAGGATCTCCGCGGACGCGCAGGGTTGCGCGTCCGTTTCGCTGTCCGTCGCCTACGGCTACGGGCCGAACGGCTCAAACGTCTGCGCGCAGAACGGCAGCGGTGCGCTGAACACGTTCTCGGGTGGCGCTGCGAACACGGCGGGCGCGGGC
>JAVHQX010000107.1:9180-11871 GCA_036171355.1 Patescibacteria group bacterium
CAGCGGTGCGCTGAACACGTTCTCGGGTGGCGCTGCGAACACGGCGGGCGCGGGCCACGGCGGTCGCGGGCCACGGCGGCGCGGGCGGCGCGGGTACGACGGCGGCGGGCGGCGGCACGTACGACTCCGCGACCGCGCCGGTCCTCTACGGCTCCTCGGGCGGTTCGATGTACCTCATCGCGGGGACGTACAATTGTTCGACCGGCTCGACGGGCTCGATCAACGTGTCGTCCCCGGTCCCGACGCCCGGGGCGTGCCCGATTGTCGACGGCGGCGTCGGCGACGATGACGGCCTGCCGGACGGCACGGACGCCGAGGAGGCGGACGCCTTTTGCGGCCCAGTCGACCCCGTATGACTCGGCGTCGACGTTCGCCATTACCGCGACGGGCAACCTCACCCTGAACAGCAACACGGCGACCGGCACGTACGCCGAGGTCGAATTCTCGACGCTGAGTATCGCGAACGGCGGCGTGCTCAACGCGGATGGGAAGGGAGGCCCCGGCACCACGGCCACGGCACAGGGTCCGAACTCCTCCAACGTCTGCGTCAGCAGCGGCTCGGGTTCCTCCAGTTTCAGCGCGGGCTCCGGCGGCGCGGGCCACGGCATGGGCGGACTGACGACCTCGCCGCAGACCGTCTGGTCGGTCTCGGGACCTTCGCAGAACGCCTTCACCCGCCTGTTCGTGAAGGCGGGGCGATCTCGACCACCACGACCGCGCACAATGATTACGGGGATACCCTGACGTTCATCGCGACGGGGACGTATTAAGGGGAGGAGGTTTCAGTTATCAGTTAACAGTTAACAGCGGAAAAAGCGTCGGGAAGGGGCGGCTACGGCCGCCTTTTCCTTATTAAAGGGCGTGACTTGGGCGCTTTAAGCTTTGGGCGTTATTCTCTATACTGTCTGCATGCGGTTTTTCAGCAAAAAGCCGGTGAAAATCCCCGCAGGCGCCGGTTACCTCGGCGTTTTTTTGGTCGTGGGAGCCATCTACGGATACCTGCAGATGGCGCCGACGTTCATGGATCCGGACTCCTTCTATCACGTGAAGATGGCCCTGCTCATCCGGGACCACGGACTGGTGAAGGACTTCCCTTGGCTGCCGTACACGACCCTGGCCAAGGCGTATACCGACCATCACCTCCTGTACCACCTGTTGCTCATCCCGTTCCTGACGGCGATCGGGCCGATGGCCGGCGCCAAGGTCGCGGCCGCCGTCTTCGGCGCGGTCGCCATGACCGCCTTCTATGCCGTGCTGCGCGCCTGCGGCGGCCGGTGGCCGTTCGCGTTCACGATGCTGCTCGCGACATCCTCGGCGTTCATGTTCCGGATGAACCTCGCCAAGACGTCGTCGCTTTCAATCGCGCTCCTGATGTTCGCCCTGCTCGCCATCATCAAGGGAAAGCCCCTGGTCCTGTTCTTCATCTCGTGGATCTACGTCCTGCTCTACGGCGGCTGGCCGATCATGGCGGTCGTTGTCGCGGTATTCCTCGGCACGCGGGCCGTCATCGACAGGATCCTGGACAAGCATCCGGTGCACTCGTGGGCCGAACCGTGGTTCTGGCGCCGTCTTTTCCGCGGCTCCCGCGGGGCGATGGCCGATTTCTTCGGGGCGTCGGAAGTGCGGCACGCGCTGGCCGCGCTGGGAGGCCTCTTTTGCGGCGTGGTGATCAACCCCTACTTTCCCAAGAACCTCGCGTTCTACTGGGAGCAGATCGTGCAGATCGCGGTCGTCGGGTACAAGGACAAGATCGGCGTCGGCGTCGAGTGGTACCCGTACCCGGCTCACGCGCTGTTCGTCGAGAACGGCGCCATCTTCCTCGCGATGGCCGTCTGCGTATGCCTGCTCATCGCCATGGTCTTCTGGAACGACACGGTCAGGCGCGACGCCGCGACCGTCACGCGGGCGGAGATGTCCGCGCAGCTCTCCACGTTCTTCCTCGCGGCAGTCTTCCTCATCCTCACGATGCGCAGCCGGCGGCACGTCGAATATTTCGCGCCCTTCGCGATGATGTCCATCGCGCTTTTTTTCACGATGCTGGTCAGACGGCTGGACGCACGGACGTTCCTCGGCCGCGTGCGCTGGCTTTTCCCGCGGCCGGCCGTCCTTTCGACCGTCGTGTTCACGTATCTCGGATTCCTGTTCGTCTTCCTCGGGGTGCGCGACGTCGTCGTGACGAAGCTGACGTACGCGGGCGGCATACCCTGGACCAAGTATGAGAAGGCGGCGGCCTGGCTGAACGCCCATGCGCCGGAAGGCGCGATCGTGATGCATGGCGATTGGGACGATTTCCCCGTGCTGTTCCTCCACGACGACAAGCACCGCTACATCATCGGCCTCGACCCGACCTTCCTCTATCGCCAGGATCCGGGTCGCTACTGGGACTGGGTCGACATCTCCTCCGGCAAAAAAGACAAAGACGTTTCCGCGACGATCGTCGGCGAGTTCCAAAGCCGGTACGTCCTGGTCGAGAACGATCATTCGGCCATGCGGAAGGAGCTCGACGCCGATCCCCGCCTCACCAGGGTCTATCAGGACGACGACGCCCGGATCTACTACGCGCAATGAATCCTATGAGGATCGTCATCGCGCTGCCCGCGCTGAATGAGGAAAAGGTCCTCCGGACCACCGTCGAGGCGGTCCGCGCGTTCGCCGACGTGTCGCTCGCCGGAGACGACGTAGAGATCGTCG
>JAVHQX010000108.1:0-2637 GCA_036171355.1 Patescibacteria group bacterium
TCGGCTCTCGCCTGCGCGCCCATCGGGGGTCCCCCACCCGCGCCACCCGCGGGTATATGAACGGATACGCATACAATTTTAGAAGCGATGGAAATCGGGCCCAGCGCCCGATTTCTCGTAGGACGCTTCAAGGCATGGACGCGCGAGTTGTCCGATGGAATCGAGTAAGAGATTCGCCGAGAAATCCGACTGGGTTGGCGATGGAACGACCTATGGGAAGCAGGGCCGGATTTCCATCCTCCACCCTGTACGCGCCACGCTCTACGCTAAACGCTGCACTCTCCACCCTCGCGTGGAGGCTACGCTGGCGTGCCGCTGGCGACCGTTTTCCTTGGTCGGCGGCTGCCGACCAGGTCGCCGGGGGCATGCCCGGCGGGGCCGACGAATACAAATGAACCGCCCATGATCACGATGCCCAAGTAAAACAAAACCAGCCCCGCAAAGGGCCGGTTCCCGATAGCTACTTCGTCACGGACGGCACAGGCTGCGCCGTCGGGTCGTCCGGGATGAACCGCAACGCCGTGCCGTTCATACAATACCGCTTCCCCGTAGGCGCGGGCCCGTCGTCGAAGACGCGGCCGAGATGGCTGCCGCAGGTCGACTCGACGACCTCCGTGCGCGGATCGGACGGGATGCTGTCATCTGCGACGAGCGACAGGCTCGCCCCCTCGATGGGCGCCCAGAAGCTCGGCCAGCCGGTGCCCGAGTCGTATTTCTGCTCGGAGCGGAACAACGGGATGCCGCAATCCGCGCTCACGTAGGTGCCGGGGCGGGTCTCGTGGTCGAGCGGACTGCTGAACGGGAGCTCCGTCCCCTTCTCTCGCAGGATATGGAACTGCTCGGGTGTCAGGATCTTCTTCCACTCGGCATCCGTACGTTTCGTCGGCGCCGCAGCCTGCGGAGGCAGGGGCGCCTGCGCCGTCACGCGCGAAATGGCTGCGTCGCGCATGTCGAGCAGACGCATGTCGAACAGAATCCAAGCGCCTACGGACGCGCCGAGCACGAGGCAGGCAAAGCCGAAGGTTTTCGCGTAATCGGTCGTCTTTTTTGGCATAACGGGCGAATTCGCCACCAGTATACCACAACCCTATTCCGTCCAGGGGTCGTCTTCGGGAACGCGGACGATCTCGCCGAGGGTCTCCTGACGCGGCATCGCCGCGACGGGACGGGGTTCGTACTGCATGAACCGCATCACGCGGTCGTCTACGATGAGGTCGCGGCCGGTGACGGCGCGGCGGAGCACCATCCCCCCGAAGGTCCGGCAGCGACTCAGCGCGACATAGAGCTGGCCGTGCGCGAAGATGCCGCCCGAGACGTCGACCACGACCTTGTCGAAGGTCTTACCCTGGCTCTTGTGGATGGTCACGGCCCAGGCCAGCTTCATCGGGTACTGGCGGAACTGTCCGACGATGCCGGTCTCCGGCTCGCCCTTCTCCTGGTCGTACTTCCATTCGCTGACCTCCCAGGTGTGCGGCTGCACGTCGACCGTCCGGCCGTTCGTGAGGCGGACGCGCACGATATCGTCGCCGTCCGCGACAGGCACGATGTCGACGATGCGGCCGATGGATCCGTTGACCCAGCGGTCCTGCAAGTCGTTGTTCACCATCATCACCTGCGCGCCGACCTTGAGCGCAAGCTGCTGCTCCGTCGGGAAATCCCTCTCCACGACCTTGCCGTCGACGACCGCGGGATACCGACGTGCGGCTCCGCGGATGGCCTCGAGCCGGGCGTCGTTCACGAGCGCGGCGCGCTGGTTGGTGGTGGTGAGCGTGATCCAGTCCTCCTCGGCCTCGGCACGCGGGTCGACCAGCTCGTTCAGCTGCGCGAGGTGGGCCTTCGTCGCGTGCCCCGAACGGATGGCGTCGAGGAGCCGCACGAAGCCGTCGTCGCGCTGGCGGTAGACCTTGCCGAGCTCGATGCGCTCCGGCGGTTCGACCTGTTTGAAGACGTCCGCGGCGAAGAAGTACGGCGAGGCGTAGCGCTGCCGCACGAACTGCTCCTGGTCGCGGGACACGACCGGCGGCAGCTGGAAGAGGTCGCCGATGAGGATGAGCCGCTTGCCCCCGAAGGGCGTGTGCCGCTGGCCGGTGTGCTTGCGGAGCGAGGCGTCGATGCAGTCCATGAGATCCGCGCGGACCATGGAAATCTCGTCGATGACGATGGCATCGATCTTCGAGAGGACCTTCGTGAGTTCCTGCTTGCGGCCGCCCTTGCGGGCCTTCTCGACGGTGACGTCCGGCTTGAAACCGAAGAACGAGTGGACGGTCACGCCGCCGACGTTCAGCGCCGCGACGCCCGTCGGGGCGAGCACGGCGACGTTCTGCAGGGTCCGCTTGCGCCAGTACTCGAGGAGGGTCGACTTGCCGGTGCCGGCGCGGCCGGTGATGAAAATCGGTTCTCGGGCGGTCTCCAAGCGTTCCAGAGCATAGGAAAAATCGGGCCCTATTTCGAGCCCTTCCTCCCCCGCTCCGTCCCGCGCGTCATGCCCGGTTGCCGACGTCATAGCACGAAGAGCGTACGCGAAGACGGGATGACGTGCAAACATCCTGCCCTCTGCATTTCGAGGATTCCGGCAGGACCTGCCGGCACGCCGGCCCCGCCGGGCATGCCGACGGCGACCTGGCCGGCTTCGCCGTC
>JAVHQX010000109.1:0-2619 GCA_036171355.1 Patescibacteria group bacterium
GGCTCAAGCGTGCCGCAAAAAAGAAACCGCGGCCTTTAGGCCGCGGAGCTTCATTTTGGCTTTCAGATAATTGGTGAAAAATTAGGAAACATTGAAATTTTGCTTTCCGAAATTCACGCCAAGGAAACAGAAGATCGACGCCCTGGGTCTAGCGACTGATACCCCGATAAAAAACGTTCGTAATATAATGGTGCCTGGATCGGTGTCAGGCACCCCGGTGCCTGACACTAAAGGGTCAGATGTCTGAAACGCTCGTAAAAACGGGCGTTTTTTGGTATGATTACGGCGTTGCAGCGCGTGTGCGGCCGATAACTGATAACTGATAACTGGTAACTCCCGCCCCCTATGTCCGACACCTCGCGGCGGTTTTCCAAGGAGCAGATCGACAAGATCACGTTCGGGCTGTCGGCGCTGGACCAGCACCAGCGGCAGTTGGCGCGGGATCATCTGCACAGGCTCCACGACAAGAACGAAGGACTCTTCTATCCGGAGTCGTTCCATCGGGAGCTCATGGCGATGCAGCATTCCGGGGAGCTTTCTGAGATCGACGTCCATGCCATCCAAGAGGCTTTTTTCGGGTGACGCGCGGTCGGCGGCCGCGGTCGTGATGGGCGAGACCCTCGTGATCCTCGCCGCGACTTTTGCGCTCGCCGCGGGCGCGGTCCGTTCCGGCGTGCGGGCGGTCTCGGCTGGCGCCCTCCCGAGCGACGCGGCGCTCGTCTGGACCTTCCTCGCGGCCTTCGCCGCGGTGACGGTCGTGTTGCTTCTCCTGCTCCGGACCTTCAAGGGTTCGCGCCTGTTCGAGGCGGTCTTCCTGCTCGCCGTCTTCACGGGCATCGGCACCCTGTTCTATTCGTACTTCGGGGGAGCGGGGGCGGTCCTCCTGACCTCCATCGCGGTCTTCCTTTACTACGGCAGCCGTTCGGTCCTCGTGTTCGACGTCCTGCTGGTCATCGGCTGCGCGGGCATCGCCGAGACCCTCGGGGCCTCCATGAGCCCGGTCGGCACGGCGACCATCCTCACCATCCTCGCCGCTTACGACATCGTCGCGGTCTACGTCACCAAGCACATGGTGGCCATGGCGGAATCGCTGTTGCGGCGACGCGTCTTTTTTGCGATGATTCTCCCGGAACGGCCGGACGGGTTCCTGCTTCCCACGGCGGAAGCCCGGCCCGGCGAGGGGTTCGTCTTCCTGGGAACGGGCGACGTCATCCTCCCCGCGCTCCTCGTGGTCTCGGTCTCCCGCCAGAGCGTCCCGGCCGCGGCCCTCACGGCCGCCGGCGCGCTCCTCGGCGCGGCCGCGCTCCACGTCCTGTTCCTCTCGCAGAAGGTCCGCCGTCCGATGCCCGCGCTTCCGCCGATCGCGGCCGGCGCGCTCCTCGGCTTCGTCGCGGCGTACTTCCTCTACCTTTCGTAACTTCACGTATGTACAACATCCTCATGCTCGGCGTCCAAGGTTCCGGCAAGGGGACGCAATCCGAGCGCCTCTCCGCCAAACTCGGCATCCCCACCATTTCGGTAGGCCATCTTTTTCGCACGGAGATCGACAAGCAGACCGGCCTCGGACGCGAGATCATGTCGTACATCGAGAAGGGCGACCGCGCGCCCGACATGATGGTCAACCAGCTGATGCTCGGCCGCCTCGAAGAGGAGGACACCGGCAACGGCTGCATCCTCGACGGCTACCCGCGCACCTTCGACCAGAAGGACCAGCTCGACAAGATCTTCGCCGAGAACGGCGGACGCAAGCTCACCCACGTCATCTACCTCAGCGTCCCCGACGCGGTCTCGCTGGATCGCCTCTCCGGCCGTTGGGTCTGCTCGAACACCAAGTGCGAGGAGAACTACCATGTCACGTTCAATCCGCCGAAGGGCGACCCGAACAAGTGCGACAAGTGCGGCAGCCAGCTCATCCAGCGCGACGATGACAAGCCGGAGGCCATCAAGCACCGTCTCGAGCTCTACCACAAGGACACGCAGCCGCTCATCGACCACTACCGCCAGCGCGGCATCCTCTACGAGATCGACGGCTCCCAGCCCATCGCGAAGGTGGAGAGCGACATTAACGGCGCACTCGGAATCTGAGAAGTTATCAGTTGTCGGTCCTCAGTCCGCGTGCTTCGCCCTTCGCAGCACTGATAACTGGCAACTGAAAACTCCGTATGAACGACATCGTCATGCTCGGCCCCCAAGGTTCGGGGAAGGGCACGCAATCCAGCCTGTTGTCAGAGAAGGTCGGGATGCCCCACATCTCGCTCGGGACGCTGTTCCGCGTGGAGGTGGAAGCCGACACCGACCTCGGCCAGGAGCTGTCCGCGATTATCGCGAAGGGCGATCTCGTTCCGGCGGCGCTCGCGGAGAAGGTCCTCACGGCGCGCCTCGGCCGCGGCGACGCGGGGAATGGCGTCATCCTCGACGGCTTCCCGCGCACCATGGAGCAGGCCGATTCCCTCGACAACATCCTCGGTCCGCTCGGCCGCAAACTGGCGCACGTCATCTACCTGAACGTTTCGGACGAGGAGGCCATGAAGCGCCTCACCGGCCGCCGCGTCTGCACGAACACGTCCTGCGAGCGGAACTACCACATGGAATACCAGCCGCCCCGGAAACCCGGCATCT
>JAVHQX010000110.1:0-2609 GCA_036171355.1 Patescibacteria group bacterium
TTTCGATTCCGGCGTTTCCTCGACCATCCCTTCGATGAGACGGGGCCTGCGCTCCGATTCCGGGCCGGGGGAGGAGTCGGGCTGCATGTTACGCGCTTCGGCACTGCGCATAGGAGAGAGAAGTGAGTGATAATTACTTTTGAGTCTAGCAAAAAAACGGCATTTTGTCAAAACGATTTCCGGGCCGCGCGCGTCCGGAATAAGGCAAAAAAACACCGCGGCGAAGCGGTGCCGCGGTCAGGGTTTGGCGTCGATGAGAGGCTGCGGGAGGTTCTGCATCATCTGCCCGCTCGGGCTCGTGACGCGGACGACCGCGTTCGGGCTCAGGTCCCCCCTCGCGTTCGTCGCGTATGCGATCGGCTCGGATCGCACCGCCACGTGGTGGCCGTCCATCTTGACGGCTTCGATTTTCAGACAGGCGTTGACCCCCGCGAGGGGGTCCTCGACCGTGCAGGTCAGCGTGTGGAAGTAGTTGGCCGGCAGCGCCGGACCGTCCACGTACAGCTCCAGGAAGAGCCGTCCTTTCGCCAGCCTGGCGGCGAGGATGTACTGAATCCTGTCGAAGAACAGACGGTCGCCGGACTTTCCGGCGAAGATGCTGATGACGGGTGCTGGCCCCCATTCGGGGGCAGGTTCGCGGCGGGGCCGCGGAGCGTTCATCGTGTTTCTGAAAAGATCGATGACATCTGCACTTCTACCAGTTTCCATTTGGGTCTCCCCCTTTCAGGGTTCGGACATCTGACCGTAGCCTAAAACCGCCTCATTGTCAAGGCTGCCTCCCCGCGTTGACGGAGGAGGGGAAAACCGCTAATCTTCGCCCGTTATCCCATCTATGGATCGCGCCAAGTACCACCTGATCACCTACGGCTGCCAGATGAACAAGTCGGACTCCGAGCGGGTCGCGACGGTGCTCGACCGCATGGGCATGGAGGAGACCGACGCCGAGGAACAGGCGGACCTCATCCTCATCAACTCGTGTTCCGTCCGCCAGACGGCGGAGGATCGCATCTTCGGGAAGATGCGGGATTTCGAGAAGCTCAAGGAGAAGAATCCGAAGCTCATCGTCGGCGTGACCGGTTGCCTTCCGGGACGCGACAGGGACGGCCATATCCGCGCGAAGATCCCGGCGGCAGACCTGTATTTCCCGATCAAGGACCTGCCGCAGCTGCCGCGCTGGATGGCCGAACTCAATCCCGACCTCGGCAACGAGGGCGACGTCGAGGAGGATTATCTCCGCGTGAAACCGCGCTACGCCCGCGAGAAGCAGGCGTACGTGTCGATCCAGACCGGCTGCAACAAGTTCTGCACCTACTGCGTGGTGCCGTTCTCGCGCGGCCTCGAGAAGAACCGCCCCATTGCGGACATTCTCGAGGAGATCCGCGAGCGCACCGCGCAGGGGACGGTCGAGATCACGCTCCTCGGCCAGACGGTGAACTCGTATCGCGCCCCCGACCGCTCGTCGTTTGCGGCCGCCAACCCCTATAAGGACGATTTCGCGGCGCTGCTGTGGGAAGTGAACCATGTCCCGGGCGTCGAGCGTCTCCACTACACCGCGCCGCACCCGCTCCACATGACCGACGAGGTCATCGACGCCCTCGCGCTCCCGAAGCATGTGCGCTATCTCCACCTGCCGGTCCAGGCGGGCAACGACGAGGTCCTGCGCCGCATGAACCGGCGCTACACCCGCGAGAAGTACCTGGAGATAGTCCGGAAGGTCCGCGCGCGCGTCCCGGGCATCGGCCTCGGCACGGACATCATCGTCGGTTTCTGCGGAGAGACCGAGGCGCAGTTCGAGGACACCGTGTCTATGTACAAGGAAGCGGACTTCGACGTGTCGTACACCGCGATGTACAGCCCGCGCTCCGGCACCGCCGCGCACAAGGCGTTCAAGGACGACGTGCCGCGCCTCGAGAAGAAGCGCCGCTGGCTGAAGCTCCAGGGGCTCATGGAGGAGATCGTCCTCCGCAAGAACCAGGACTATGTCGGCCGGGTGGTCGAGGTCCTCGTCGATTCCTGGGACCACGGCGTGGCCTCCGGCCAGTCGCGCGAGATGAAGCTGACGCGGTTCAACAGCACGGAGGATCTCCGTGGCGCGACCGTGAAGGTCCAGGTGAAGAAGGCGTTCGAGTGGATGCTGTCGGGAGACCGGGTGTGACGCTTTGCCCCGGTTTTTCGTTATAATCGGTACACGTCATCATCAATTATTTTCTCATTATGCGTACCACCGCCATGCTCACCCGCCTTATTCAAGCTTCCGTCGTCGCCGCACTCCTGCTCGTCGGCGCCGGTTGCGCCGCTCCGGCCCCGCAAGGCGGCCAGGCCGTTCCTCCGGCGCCGGTTCCCGCGCCGTCTTCAGACGCTCCAGCGCCCCGCCCCGGCGGACCGAGCGGCGCCATGATCGTGCGGCCCGGCGGGAACTCCATCTACGTCGCCCCGCAGCGCCCAGGAAAGGCCGTGACCGTCACACTGCTGACGCTCAAGGCTCCGGGCTTCGTCGTGATACGCGAAAAAGACGCGATGTCCGGCAAGGAGCTCGGCAAGAGCATCCTCCTGCGCGCCGGCGATAATAACGCCGTCGCCATCGGCCTGAATCGCGAGACCAAAGACGG
>JAVHQX010000111.1:0-2604 GCA_036171355.1 Patescibacteria group bacterium
CCGACCTTCTTCCAGGGATCGTCGACGAGCTTCTTCATGGAGAGGAAGATCTTGGATCCCTCGATGCCGATGATCTCGGCCTTCACCTTGTCGCCGACCTTCAGGATGTCGCGGGGGTGGTCGATGCGCTGCCAGGCGATTTCGGAAATGTGCACGAGGCCCTCGAGGATGTCGAACTTCACGAACGCGCCGAAGTCCGCGAGCGCGGAGACCTCGCCCTCGACGAGTTCTCCCACCTTGTACTTGGAGATGACATTCTTCTGCTTCTCCTCCCACACGGCCTTCTCGGAGACGATCAGCTTCTCCTCGCCCTCGTTCACGTCGATGACGCGGACGTCGAGGTTCTGTCCGACGAAGTTCTTCAGCTTCTCGAGGATCTTGCTCTTGTCGCCGCCAGCCACGCGCGGATAGTTGTCCGGCGCGAGCTGCGAGACGGGGAGGAAGCCCGGGAGGTAGTTGAGCTTGACGAGTAAGCCGCCCTTCGAGGCCTCGAGGACCTTGACCGGGACGGTCTGGCCGTTGCGGAAGAGTTCCTGGAGCATGTCCCACGCCTTGCGGTGTCCCGCGAAGCGGAAGGAAAGCTCGACCTCGCCGTTCTCGTTCTCGAGATCGACGACGGTGCCTTCGACCTCGTCGCCCGGCTTGACTTCGGAATAGACGCGGGAGGGATCGGCGATCTCGCGGCCGCGCACGACGCCCGTGCGATAGCCTTCGATGTCGACGCGGACCTCGTTCTTCGAGACGGTGATGACCTTGCCTTTCACGACGTCGCCCACTTTCGGGATGTTCAGGAAGGCCTTGTCCTCGAGCAGCGTCTTCAGACTGATGGCTTCTTTAGCGCTCATATAATAAAAAATAGGTCTTAACCCCGCCGCCCGCCGTTCGGACCGCAGAGTCCCGTCGCGACGCCGCGCGGGATGACTGAATAAAAGTCATTGGCGAGTATAAAGGAGGGTCCCGGATTTGGCAAGGGGGCGCTCGGGGTGCCTGTTTCCGGCGCGGCGGCCCGCCTCAAGGCCGCGTCGACGGTCTCGCCTTCGGCGAGACCGGGCTCCGTCGCCACGGATTGGCCGGAATCAGGCATCCCTCGCTTTCGGATCTCTATATCCGCAAAGGACGGTTCGTGCCGCGCTCGCCTTCAGCAAAGACTTTTTTTCTGCTATGATTACGGTCGGTATATGCCGCGACAAGCAGTCCGCCATCCCTACGCGTACACGCTGGAGCTTCTGACGCTGGCCATCATGCGCCTGCCGCCGACGTTTTCCGATGCGCGGCGGGAGGAGTTCAAGGAACGGCTGGCACGCTTCGTGAAGGATCCGGCGACCGGCTACGACGACATCCGGAAGACGATCGTCGAAATCGGCAAGGAATCGTGGCCGCATCGCAAGGCCTACGAGGAGATGTACGTCCGTTACGGCAGGGCGTCGGAAGAGTCCTTCCTTCTCGAGAATCTCGACCGCGGCATCCGCGAGAAATACGCGCAGTTCATCAATGAAGGCGGGAAGATCAACCACATCGGCTCGGCCAAGACCGCCGCGGACCTCCAGCAGCCGTCGCCGTTCGAGAGGTATTTCTTTCCGGAAGAGAAATACGCCATCGAACAGGCGCTGCTCGTCGCCCGCGATTCCGCCCACGCGGAGATCGACCATCTGGTGACGGACAAGAAGAAGGACGAATACGAAAAATTGGTGAAGACGTACGCGGGCCGGCAGCGGCAGATGGAGGCGAAGATCGACGAGCTCCGCCATCTTTCGGGCGTGAGCAAGAAATGGGAGGCCGAGATCAACGGCCGGATCACGACCATCGAGGAGGGATGGTCGGTCGTCGAGCAGGGTGCCGACCTGCCCGAACTCGAGCGCGAGACGGAGTACTGGAGGGGGACGTTGGGGTCGTTTTTGCACGCGTAACCGGAGACGGAAGAGGGGAGTCGGAAGACGGGAGATGACGGACGGGGCGCGACGGCTGCGGGGCCGAGACCCCGTTTTTTCTTACTGCCCTCCCGTCTTCAGTCCCCCGTCTTTTCGGCTCCTTCCGGTATTCACTTTTGAGGGGACGCATGGTATCGTTGCCGTGAAATCAGGCAGCGTTTTTTGTTTGAACCGCACCGCTTCGCGCCACCATTATGCAGATCACTTGGCATGGTTTTTCCTGCTTCCGCATCCAGGAGACCCTTCACGGTCACGACGTCTCGATCGTCATTGATCCGTTCGAACCGGAGGACGGACTGAAGCTTCCCCGCAACCTCGCGGCGGACCTCGTCATCTCAAGCCATGACCACGATCGCCACAACAACGTCGCAGCGGTCGGCGGCACGCCGCTCGTCATCACCGGGCCGGGCGAGTACGAAGTGAAAGACGCGTTCGTCACGGGCATCCCGACCTACCATGACCTGGTGGAGGGCAAGGAGAAGGGGATCAACACGATGTTCTACATCACCGTGGGGGACATCCACATCGTCCACCTCGGCGACCTGAAGCATCCGCTCGAGGAGAAGCACATGGAGGAGTTCCACGAGATCGACGTGCTGTTCGTGCCGGTGGGCGGCGGCGGCGTCCTGACGGGAAAGCAGGCGGCCGAGGTCGTCGCGCAGCTCGAACCCCGCAT
>JAVHQX010000112.1:0-2589 GCA_036171355.1 Patescibacteria group bacterium
GGCGGGTCGCGCCCGGGAGCGCGTCCGCGCTCGCGACGGCGCTCGCGTCGGTGCTCGCCGACGAGGACGCCAGGCGGAAGCTCGGCCGGGCGGGGCGGGCGATGGCCGAGGCGGAATACGCGGAAGAGGCGAGGCTTGCGCGCTGGAAGGCGATCGCCGAAGAATTGGGGTTATGAAGATCCTCTACGTTTCCAATCTGTGCGGCGAGGACGCGCGGGGCGGCGCGGAACGCATCGTCGCGCAGGAGGCCGAGGCGTTCGCCGCGGGCGGCCATGACGTCGTGGTGGTGAGCGGGGAGCGGAAGCGCGACATCCCGAAGGGCGTCTGCCTGCCCGGGGAACCGTGGCTGTGCCCGCCGCCCGGATCGGAGGCAGACGTCGCGGCCGCGTACGCGTCGGCCGCGCGAAGGACGGCGACGCCGGGCAAGCCGCGGCATATCCTCTACCATCCGCCGAACGTCTATTTCTACGCCGACGGCGCGCGGCACGGTTTCCTGGCGCGTTTCGCGTGGCATCTTTTCGACATGTTCGATCTGCGGAGCGCCGCGATCCTGCGCCGCATCGTCGCGCTGGAGAAGCCGGACGTCGTCCATACGCACAACCTGATGGGCCTCGGCTTCCGCACCCCCGGGATGCTGCGCGCGATGGGCGTGCGCCACGTCCATACGGTCCACGACGTGCAGCTCCTCCACCCCTCCGGCCTGCTCCCGCAGTCCGGCCGCTCGTCCGCCGCCGCGCGCTTCCCGCAGGCCGTCTACGTCGCGTGCATGCGTCGCCTGTTCGGTTCGCCGGATACCGTCATCTTCCCGTCGGAGTTCCTGCGCGGCCTCCATGCGCGCGCCGGGTTCTTCCGCCGTTCGCGCGTCGAGGTCCTTCGCAATCCCGCGCCGGACGTCGCGCTCTCGCCGCGCCCCGCGCCCCCGTCTCCCTCGTTCCTGTTCGCGGGCCAGCTCGAACCGCATAAGGGGATATCCTTCCTGCTCGGCGCCTGGGCGATGTGGGAAGACCGAGGCGGCGCGACGCTTGAGATCGCGGGCGTCGGTTCGCTGGCCGACGAGGTCCGCAAGCGCGCGGAGAGCCTGTCCGGCGTCCGCGTGCTCGGCAAGCTCGGGCGCGAGGACATGCTCCTGGCGTTCGTGCGGAACGCGTATCTCATCGTCCCCTCGCTCGTCATCGAGAACGCGCCCGCCGCCATCATGGAGAGCTTCAGCCGCGGGACGCCGGCGGTCGCGGCCGCGATCGGCGGGATCCCCGAGCTCGTGGAGGAGGGGAAGACCGGCTTCCTGTTCCGTCCGGGCGACCTCGGCGGCGCGATCGACGCGTTGCGCCGCGCGGCCTCCGCGCTGCCCGCGTGGAGCGGATATTTCGAGCGCTGCATGAAGAAGGCGCAGGACATGTCGCTCGGCGCGCACGTCGAGCGGCTCGCCGCCTTGTACGCGGCAAAAAAAGACCCCGCATGACAGCGGGGTGGTCAGATCGCGGAAGCGACGGCGAGCCAGGCGCCTGGCTCGTTTTTGATTTCGCCGACGGGGATCCATCGGGCGAGAAGCTTGGCGAGGCCGTCCATCTCCTCGACGCCGCGGTCGTCGCCGACCATGGCGGACGCCAGGAGATAGTACGGGCCGGTCGCCAGCGATTCGCCGGCCGAGGAGATCGGCGCCTCCTCGGCGTTGTCCCAGAACTGGAACCCGAGCGGATCGGCCACCTCGCGGCGGATGCAGGCCAAGAGGCCGTCATGGACGCCGTTCATGCCGTCCCCGTAGCCGTACGCCTCGATGAGGCGGGCCTTCAGGGGCTGCCAGCGCGCGATGTACAGGGCAACCGCCAGGCTGTCGTTGAACTCGACCAGCCCGCCGTAGCGCAGCTCGCGTTCCGCGGCGTCGAAGACGTGTCGCATGAACCGCGTGCGCACGTCGCGCACGTTCCGTCCGGTCGCCTTGAGGACGGCGTCCCGGAATGCCTCGGTTTCGAAGCGCGCGCCGTCGGGCCGTTCGTAGCGCCGGAGCCGCGCCTTTTGGAGCAGGAGCCAGGTCAGCCGCAGGCCTCGTTCGGCCGTGCGGGCGGCGATGGCGCGTTCGCCGATGAAGTCGCTGAGCGATAGGGTCCGTCCGTCCATCGCGCACCTCGCGGGGAAAGGGACTGAGTCCCATCGAAGCGCTTTTGCGGCCTTCCGTCAACGCCCCTCAGCGCCGTTCGTATTTGAACACGAAATCCCTGTCGTGGAGGTTCCAGGAGCGGTCGGCCTGGCGCTTGGCCGAAAGGATGATTCGCTGCGCGTCCCACCAGTAGTAGGAGACGACGTAGTACGCCGTGTCGACGCCGGCGAGGTCCATGGCCTTCTTGGCGGCGTCGTAGGAGCCGGTCGCCGCGTTCATGTCGAGGAACCGCTGGTAGAGGGCGTCGCCGGTCGGGATCGGATAGTAGAAAAGCGGCCCGGGATGCGCGGCGTCGCGCGAGCTGAAATACCGCTTGAATCCGTTGACGCGCACCGCAGCGGCGGACACCGACTGGTTGGCGAGGACGACGTACGGCTTGCCGGCGGCGTCGCGGTCGATGAGGCTCACGGCATCCACGTCGGCGGCGCTCGTCG
>JAVHQX010000113.1:0-2582 GCA_036171355.1 Patescibacteria group bacterium
GAAGAAGTGACGCTTTCGGACCCCTGCGCGGGGTCCTTTTTTTGCCATGAACGCCCCTTGAGAGGCGATTCCGCGGGGGCCGAGGGCGTGACAAACGGCCGGATTTCCGCTAGGTTCAGGGCAGTTCATTTCGTGTTCCGAAAGGGGAAGTCTGGTATGCGATCCGGTCTCGGTGCCGTCGTGGTGACGACGTTGTGCGCGCTGTATTCTCTGCCCGCCCGGGCGGCCTCGCCGTCGTCGACGGCGATGGCAGGCCCGTCGCGGCCGACGCGGTCCTGGTGAAGGGGAAGAGCCTGACGCTCGCCGCCATGGCGCCGCCGCCCCAAGCGGGAGTACCCGCGCCGCCCGTCGCCTGGAAGAGCGAGCCCGAGGGGGTCGTCGCGATCGCTGACCTCGGTGGCGGCCGCGCGAGCGTCACCGCGCTCCGCGACTGGTTCGACGAGCAACCGGGCCGCGAGCCCGTCGCGCGCGTCACCGCGTGCGCCGGCCCGTCCTGCGCGACGGTCGCGATCACCTGACTCCCGGACGTCGCGGGGACGTGGCCGACCAAGCTCGAGGTCGGCGGCCTGTTCGGCGGATCGGAGGTGCGGAACTTGGTAGTCGTCCAGCGGGGACGGTACATCACCTTCGATCCCGAGCCGGCGAACAAGCCCGACCCGGACCGCGTCGCCACGCTGCGCCTGGACGGCAACGGGCTCAGGACGGTGAAGAAGGGCAACGTGTTCACCCGGTTCGATGGCGCGCTGTCCGACCGCGAGACCGGCAGGGGAAACTGGTCCAGCTCCTGGGATTCAGCGGGGTCTGGACGGCGAACAAGAAGAAGTGAGACGACGGCGCGCCCGCACGGCGCGTCTTTTTTTGCGTCTTCCTTCTCCGCAACGCATCGGTTATGCTTCACGGGCTAAGCATTTACGCCATCTCACCATGCCATTCTTATCCTATCTCCATTCGTTCGGCGATTTCGGCATCCTCGGGCTCCGTTTCGCCGTCGGCGCCGTATTCCTGGTCCACGGCCTGCAGAAGCGGGCGATGTGGAAGATGCAGCCGAACGAGCAGTTGAAGAAGCCGATGCTGAACGTCCTCCGGCTCCTGTCGGTCTGCGAGCCGCTCGGCGCCGTTGCAATGTTCACCGGCTTCCTGACGCAGCTCGCCGCGCTCGGCCTCGGCGTCATCATGCTCGGCGCCATGAACCTGAAGGCCCGCGTGATGAAGAAGAAGTTCAGCGAAGGCAACGTCGTCGGCTGGGAGTTCGATTTCATCATCTTCGGCGCCTGTTTCGCCCTGTATTTCCTCGGCGCGGGCCGCTTCGCGCTCGATCGCCTCTGGTTCGGCCTCTGACGGCCGTGCGCCCCGCGCGAGCGGGACGTTTTCGTTTTCCGGGAATCGGGATATTGGCAAAACCCCGGCCGCCGGTTATAGTGAGGGGGCATTTATTCACACTACGTTTCGTAGTTCGCTATGCAGCATTCGAAGAAGCACGACGTCGCCATCCTCGCCCTCCGCCTGGCAGCCGGCGTCATTTTTATCCTTCATGGCTACGGCAAGCTTTTCGGCGGCATGAAGATGTTCACGGGAATGGTCGCCGGCCTGCACTTCCCGGCTCCGACCCTCTTCGCCTACCTCGCCGCGCTGTCCGAGTTTTGCGGCGGCATCGCGCTCGTCCTTGGCATCTTCCCGCAGGCCGCGTCGTTCTTCGTCGCCTGCGTCATGCTCACCGCGATGATCGGCGTGAAGAAATTCTCGCTGCCGAAGGCCGATCCTGACCTCGCGCTTCTCGCCATCGCCTTCGCCGTCGGCCTCATGGGCGCCGGCCGCTATTCGCTCCAGGCGATGCTTTCGAAGAAACAGGCTCCCGAACCGGTCAAGGCGGAGTGATCTCCGCGCACCGGTGAGCCCCGACACGCAATGACCTCACCGACTGACGTCCGACAACCGAAAAAGATCGTCATCCTCGGCGCCGGGTTCGGCGGAGTCTACGCCGCCCGGCGTTTGCGTTCGCGCTTGAAGGGTGAACTCCGCGCGCACGCATTACCGTCGTGAGCCGCGACAACTATTTCTTGTTCACGCCGACCTCCATGAGGTCGCGACCGGAGGCCTCGGCGCCACGACCATCGTCGAGCCGCTCCGGCAGGCCCTCGGCGAAGGGATCGACATCCGTCTCGGGGAGATCAAACGCGTCCATCTGACCGACAACGTCGTCGAAACGAGCGCGGGGGAGATCCGCTATGACGTCTTGCTCGTCGCGCTCGGCGCCGAGACGAATTTCTACGGGATTCCCGACGCCGCCGCCCATTGCTTCACCCTGAAGTCCCTCCGCGACGCGATCGATCTCAAGCAGCGCTGCATCGACGCGTTCGAGGCCGCGGCGGTCGCCGCGACGCCGGCGCTCCGCAGGAAGCTGCTCGGTTTCGCGGTCGTCGGCGGGGGTCCTACCGGCGTCGAGCTCGCCGCGGAGATGACCGAGTTCGTCCACGGATCGCTGCTGCCGATGTACCGCTCCGCCCTCGAGGGCGCGCGCCGCGCGTCACGCTCGTGCAGCAGGCAGACGACCTGCTTCCCCAGTTCGCGCCGGCGGTCCGCCG
>JAVHQX010000114.1:0-11589 GCA_036171355.1 Patescibacteria group bacterium
GGGGACGGCGCCGACGAAGCATGCGCACGTCGTATTCCGCCTTTCCGGCGGGAACGACCTGCACTTCGAGGACGTCCGCAAGTTCGGGTATCTCCGGCTGTATCGGACGGAGGATCTCGCGCGGGAGGTCTTCGACAAGGAGGCGTACGGCCCGGAACCGCTCGACCCGTCGTTCACGCCGTCGCGTTTCGCCATGTGCGTGCGCGGCCGCGGCAAGAAGCGGATCAAGCCGCTGCTCATGGAGCAGACCTGCATCGCGGGCATCGGCAACATCTACGCGGACGAATCGCTGTGGGGCGCGCGCATCCGGCCGCAGCGGAAGGCCGATTCGCTGTCCGATGCCGACCTCCGGCGCCTCCATGACGCGGTCCGGGAAAGCCTGAAGGCCTCGCTGAAGCTGCGCGGCACCTCGGCGGACATGTACGTGGACCTGTACGGTAAGAAAGGGGAGAACCTGTCGAGGCTCAAGGCGTACGGGCGCGAGGGCGAGCCCTGCGGACGATGCGGAACGCCCATCAAGAAGATCGCCTTCGCCGGCCGCGGCACGCATTTCTGTCCGAAGTGCCAGAAGTGAACGGTATCGTAAAATAAGCGGAAAAATGGTAAAATAAAGGCGTGGTGATGACAGAGAAAAGCGAAAAGAGGAAAGAGAAAAGGTCCTGCGCGCACGGACTTTTGTCTTTTCGCTCTTCTCTTTTCACTCTTGGCCGCGGCTTCACCCTTCCGGAGCTTCTGGTCGTCATGGCGATCATCGGCACCCTGTCGACGATCGGCGTCGTCTCGTATTCGAGCGCGCGTTCGAGCGCCCGCGACGTGAAGCGGGTGTCGGACATGAAGCAGCTGCAGACCGCCGTCGAGCTGTTCTTCGAGAACAACAACCACTATCCCGGCGACGGGCGGCCGGGGAACGAGGGCATGATCCTGGGAGTCGAGAAGACGAAGACGCTTTCGGACGCCGGGTTCGGGCCGAAGATCGAAGGCACGCCGTACATGGTCGGCGTGCCGAAGAACCCCGAACCGTTCGGCACGCCGTACGTCTACCGTTCGCTGAATTCCGACGGCTCCGACTGCAACGACGACGCCTGCGGGTCCTACGCCATCCTGTTCTCGATCGAGAAGCCGCAGGGCAACTACCTCGCCGGGGCGCACGCCATGACGCCCGCGGGCATCGCCGGCGCGGAAGGCGGCTACGCCGGAGAAGGCGTCGTCGGCGCGGGCAAGGAGATCGTGGGCATCCAGGCGGTCCAAGCGCAGCTCGACGTCATCGCGAGCAGCGCGACCGACCGCGTGGAGCGGTTCATCACCGACAAGAGGGTCCAGGCCGTGACCGAGACGGCCGTCGCGCCGACCGTCGCCGTCGCCGCAATCGCCAACGCCGCGTTCACGACGACATCGGCCGCGAGTTACGTCGTGCTGTTCCTGACGCAGCCGTTCCTCCTTCTCGGGCGGCGCAAACGCAAGGCGTGGGGGACGGTCTACAACGCGCTTTCGCGGCTCCCCGAGGACCTCGTCATCGTCCGCCTCCGCGACGCGTCGACAAACCGCATCATGAAGAGCACCGTGACCGACTTGCAGGGACGGTACTCGTTCCTCGCGCCGCGCGGGAGCTATCGGATCGAGCTGGCGAAGGTCTCCTTCACGTTCCCGAGTCTCGTCACCGCAGGAAAGAAGGAAGACGGCCCGTTCGTCGACCTCTATCACGGCGAGGTCATCGAAGTCGGTCCCGAGGGCGCGATTCTCACTCCCAACATACCCCTCGATCCTCCCGGCGGCGACGTCGCCGACGCGGCGGTGCTCAAGAAGGAACTCTGGAAGCGCGTCAACAGGGGCATCGCCATCCTGAGCCCGACGCTCGGCGGCATGTCGCTGCTCATCAAGCCGTCGCTTTTCGTCGGCCTCCTGTTCGCCGCGCAGCTCGTCATCTACTTCCTGTTCCGTCGGATCGCCGAGCCGCCGCAGCCGAAGAACTGGGGCATCGTCTACGAACAGGGGACGCAGAAGCCGGTCTCGAAGGCGATCCTCCGCATCTTCGAGGCGAAGTACAACAAGCTGCTCGAGACGCAGGTCACCGACGGCCAGGGGAGGTATCATTTCCGTGTCGGCAGCAACGTCTATTACCTGACCGTGACGAAACCGGGATTTTTGAAGACGGAAACCGATCCGCTCGACTTGTCGACCGTCACCGAGGCGACGGTCATCGCGTCGGACCTGCCGCTTCAGCGCGCGGCCGGAGGCGCGGCGGAAGCTCCGGTGAAAGCGGCGGTCGCGCCGTCCGCGCAGCCCGGCTACGCCCCCGGCAAGCCGCCGTCTCCGCTGGCGCCGCAGATCCCGCAGGCGGCCGCGCCTCCCGCCGCGCCGCCGGAACCCGCGGTCCCCGCGCAGCCGCCTGCGCCGCCATCCGGGCCTTCCTATGCCGAACGCATGATGGCACGCATCAACAAGCCGCCCGCGCCGCCCGTCGCTCCCGCGCCGGCTCCGCCCGCGGAGCCTCCTGCGCCTGCCGCGCCGGTCGGACCGGCCGCCGAAAAAAAGGAACCGCCGCCCAAGGCGTGGTTCCGTGACACGTGATCCCGGACGCGGCCCTGCGGCCGCGTCCCTGCTTTTCGGACCACGATTGACAGCGCGGTTCCGCAGCCGTACACTGGCGCCGCGTTCATTACAGCAACACCGCGCCACGTACGGCGCGAGACCGGCGCAAAGCCGGAAAACGAGAGGAGACGCGAATGACGTTCCATCCGGAAGCAGCGTCCTCGGGAGAGCCCGAAAACCCCGTACGGTCCGCGTCCGCGCGGACTCGACGTCAAGGCGTGGCGGACGTCGCCATGCTCATCGATTGGGACAACTTCTACAGCCAGTGCGCGGAACGCGGCGTGATCATCAAGGCCGCGCGCCTGAAGGAGATCGGCCGCGCCGCGGGAAGGATCCGCTGGGCCGCGGTCTTCATCGACGCGACCAAGCTGAGCCCGACACGGCGCGTCGAGTTGTTCACCGAAGGGTTCGACATCTGCGATTGTCCGAAGCTCGCGACGCCGCACTCCGCCAGTCTCAAGGACACCGTCGATTCGGTGATCATCGAGCGGATGCACGCGCTGGCCGATTTCCTTGAAGTGGACGAGATCCTGCTGGGCAGCGCCGACCGCGACTACCTGCGCGCCGTCCAGCAGCTTCGCGACGCCGGCAAGCGCGTCCGCATCCTGACGCCGACGCCGCGGGACCGCCCGACGCTCATGCGGCACAGCGACGGCGCGATCCCGTACGCGGCGACCGAGGACACCGCGGGGCTGGCCCGCGAGCTCGGCGCCGTCTTCAACCGCGGCACGTTCGCCGCCCGCGACGGGCGTTCGGCGGAGGTGCTGCGTTCGCTCGTCCGCCTCACCGTCCTGCTCGACCGGAGGCTCGAGCTGAATGCGAAGGACTACGGGTTCCGCCGCGTCATGGAAGAGCTGCTCCGCACCGACGAGGTGCGCGCCGACGGCCTGACGCCGGAAGCGCTCAAGGAGAGGCTGGAATTCCTCATCGATCAGGACGTTATGCGGCGCGAACAGGACGACCGGAAGTACTACCGGTATCGCGTCCAGCAGACGCACCCGTTCGTCGCGTACGCCCGCAAGGAGTCCGGCATCGCCCTCGCGCGCCAGCCGGTCCCGGCTCCGACCCCGGCCCGTGACGCCTTCGTCGCGTCGTAGGCGGTCCTTGAAGGCCCGCGATTTCGAAAAGACCCCGCTTCGGCGAGGTCTTCTTCATTTCCTGTCTTTCAGGACGCTCTTGATCTTGTCCGAGGCGTCGACGGGAAGCGTGTTCGTCTTCACCATGTAGTCGACCGCTCCCGCCCTGATGCCGCGTTCGATGTCCTCCTTCTGGCCCATGCTCGTGAGCATGAGCACCGGAATCGACGCGAGCGATGGGTCCTCCTTCAGCCGCTTGAGGGTCTCGAAGCCGTCCATCTTCGGCATGAGGATGTCGAGGAGGATGACGTCGGGTTTCACTTCCGCGGCCTTCTTGAGGCCTTGGAATCCGTCCGGCGCGCTCGACACGGCGAACCCGTCGTTCGTCAGCCGGGTCGCGTACATTCCGGAGATGAACGGGTCATCGTCGATGATCAGGACCTTGACCCCGGACATGGCGGGTTTCGGCGCGGGGGCCGCAGCGGGATCGGGGACGAACGTCGTAGGCGCCGCAGGCGTCGGGGTCGGCGCTGCCGCCGGTTGCGGCGACACGGGCGCAACGGACGGTTTCGCGACCGCCTTTTTTACCGCCTTCTTTTTTGCCGATTTGGCACTCATGGCCGTCATGATAGCGCAGACCGCCGATAAACGGAAGACGGTCTCGACCCGGAGGCCGCGGCAAGGCATACTTCCGCCATGCAGCCCCGCTACGACAGCGTGATGCGCGAGCTCAAGCGACGTTATCCGGCGCCCGCGGCCTCCTCGAAGGAGAGCCCCTGGGAGGTCCTCCTGTTTACGGCGCTCACCGCGAGATCCAAAGACGACCAGGTGGAGCCGGTCTTCCGGCGGCTCATGGCCGCGTATCCGACGCCTGCCACGCTCGCCGAGGCGCGCGTGCGGGACGTCGAGCGCGTCCTCAGGACCATCGGCCTGTACCGGACCAAGGCCAGGAACGCCGTGGCGCTCGCCCGGACGCTCATGGAGCGGCATGCCGGCCGCGTCCCGGACGACCTCGACGCGCTCGTCGAGCTTCCGGCCGTCGGGCGGAAGACGGCGAGCTGCGTCTTGGTGTACGCCTTCGGCAAACCGGCAATCGCCGTCGACACCCACGTCCATCGCATCGCGAACCGCCTGGGGTGGACGAAGGAGAAGACTCTCGAGAAGACCGAACGCGCCCTGCGCGCCCGGCTGCCGCTCCGCCACTGGCTCGACGTCAATCGCGTCATGGTCCAGTTCGGGCGCGACGTCTGCGTGCCCGGCCGGCCGAAGTGCTGGGCGTGCCCGGTCGCCCGCTGGTGCGCGTATTCGGGGAAGACGCCGAAGCCGGAGAGAGTGATAAAGTGATAGAGTGGCAGAGTGGGGAATGGACCCGGGCGGCACTTTGCCGCTTTTCCACTTTGCCACTAGGTTTACGTCATGATCCGTTTCGACGCGGAAGCGTTCCGCAGCATCAATAACCTGGCGGGGAAGTACCCGGCGCTCGACGCGGCCGGCGTGTTCTGCGCGCGGTATCTCATCGTGCTGATGTTCGCGGCGGTCCTCGTCAGGGCCTACGTCGCGGCGCGCCGTCCGGGGTCGCGCTCGCTCGCGGCCGCGCTCACCGTCGCGGAGTTCTGGGCCCTCATCGCGGCCGGCCTCGCGTTCCTCGGCAACTGGTTGTTCAGCCTGCTCGCGTTCCGCCCGCGGCCGTACGTCTCGCTCAAGGACGTGCACCTCATCGTGCCGCCGCCGCTCACACCGCACGCCTTCCCCTCCGGCCATTCGTCGGTGGCGTTCGCACTCGCGTTCACCCTGCTGTTCGTCGATCCGTCGTTCGGGCTCGCCATGCTCGTGGCCGCGGCAGCCGTGGCGCTCGGCCGCGTCTACGTCGGCGTCCACTATCCGCTCGACGTGGTCGTCGGCATCTTCGTCGGCCTCTTCTGGGCGCTCGTCATGCACGGCCTGGGAACCCGGATGCACGACCTCGATTTCATCCGGCGGTTCGTCGTCAGGAAGTTTACTCGGCGATAACGCAACCATGCCTATGAAAGCGATCATCCTCGCGGGCGGCGGCGGAACTCGTCTTTGGCCGGTGTCGCGCAAAACCACCCCGAAACAGGTGGAGCCGATCATCGGCGAAAAAACGCTCCTTCGGTCCACCTACGACCGGATCCGGCACGGGTTCGCGGAGGAGGACATCTTCGTGGCGACGGCGGAATCGCAGGCGGACATGATCCGCGGACAACTGCCGGAACTCCCTCCCGAGAACCTCATCCAGGAACCTTGCCGGCGCGATACCGCGGCCGCGATCGGTTACGCGCTGCTCAAGATCGCCGCGCGGGATCCGCACGCGACGTTCGTGACCGTGAACTCCGACGCCTACGTGCGCGACGTGGAGGAATACCACCGCGTCCTCGCCGCGGCCGCGCTCGCGGTCGAGAAGTATCCCGACCATACGGTGCTCGTCGGCATCAAGCCGTCGTATCCCGAGACCGGTTACGGTTACATCAAGGCGGGCCCGACAGCGTTCCGCACCGCCGTCGACGGCATGGAGTACGCTGTCCATGAGGTGGAACGGTTCGTCGAGAAACCGGACATCGCGACGGCCGAAGGGTATCTCGCCGACGGCAGCTATCTCTGGAATCCGACGCTGCTCGTCGCGAAGGTCGGCCATTTCCTGTCGCTCTTCCGCGAGCACCTGCCGACCCACGCGCTGTACTTCGACCGCATGCGCGACGCTTTCGGCACCGAGGACGAGGACGAGACCGTCCGCGCCCACTTCGCGCGCATCCCCGCCATCAGCATCGACTACGGCGTGCTCGAGAAGGAGAAGCGCTTCTTCGTCATCCCTGCGGATTTCGGCTGGGCCGACGTCGGCCACTGGCGCACCGTCCGCGACATCCTCGCGACCAACCCGCAGGAGAACGTCGTGAAGGGGAGGCACGTCGGATTCGAGTCGGACGGCAACCTCATCTACGGCTTCTCCGGCAAGCTCATCGCGACTGCCGGCGTCTGCAACATGATCATCATCGAGACCGGAGACGCGCTGCTCGTGTGTCCGAAGGACCGCGCGCAGGACGTGAAGAAGATCGTCGGCCAGCTCGAGGACGACCTTGATCTGCAGAAATACCTTTAGTGAGAGTGGTCAAGTGGTGAAGTGTTTACAGCGCCGCCGCACCGCCGCTCAACCACTCCGCCACCTTTAAAGTCATGAAACGTCCACTCATCATCCTCGCCGCGCTCTTCGGCACGCTGGCGCTGCTCGCCTGGACGGGCGCGTGGCTTTCGACGCCTTCGACGAAGGACGCCGCGTCGTTCGCCGTGGCGAAGGGGGAGGGGACTGACGCGATCGTCCGCCATCTCAAGGAACAGGGCGTCATCCGCAGCGAACTTTTTTTCAAGCTGTCGCTCTCGAACAGCGGCCTGGCGACGAAACTCCAGCCGGGCACCTACGATTTCCGCGGCGCAGCGGACTTCGCGGAGATCATCCGCCGCCTCGCGTCGGGCGGCGTGCCCGCGAACGAGTTCGTGCTGCTCGTGAAGGAGGGCTGGAACCTGTCGGACATCAAGGACGCGCTCGCCGCCGCCGGATACGCGCAGACCGACAAGCTGTTCTTCGTGACAGGCCTTCCCGCGACCGACCATCGCACGCTCGACTCGGACAAGGCTCCGCAGCCCGCCGACTTCTCCGCGGAGTTCCCGTTCCTGAAAGACAAGCCGTCGTACGTCAGCCTCGAAGGATTCCTGTTCCCCGACACCTACCGCCTGTTCCGCGACGCGACGCCCGAGGAGATCGTGAGGACGATGCTCGCGAATTTCGACCGCCGGCTGACGCCGTCCATCCGGCAGCAGCTCGCGGAGCGCAAGGTGTCCGTCTACGACGCGGTCACCCTGGCCAGCGTCATCGAACGCGAGGTGCGCGGCGAGGAGGACCGGCGGAAGGTTGCCGACATCTTCTGGCGGAGGCTCGACGCGGGCATGGCGCTGCAGGCGGATTCGACCGTGAACTACGCCACAGGGAAAAGCCTGCCGTCGGTGAGCCTCGAGGACACGAAGACCGATTCGCGCTATAATACGTACAAATATCCCGGCCTGCCGCTCGGTCCCATCGCGAATCCCGGCTCGATGGCGCTTGAGGCGGCCGCGTACCCCGAGCCGAACGACGCCTGGTATTTCCTCACGGGCGAGGACGGAATCGTCCATTACGCGAGGACGCTCGACGAGCACGACAGGAACAAGGCGAAGTACCTGAAGTGAAAGAACTAAAGAGATAAAGACGCGAAGGAAAAAAGAACGAAGGATTCGGGGGCTTCTTTATCCCTTTACCGCTTTACTTCTTTACTTCTCCGTCCTTCCCGTATGCGCTCGCGGTTCCTCGCAGGGCTCCCGTTTTTCGGCATCTCCGCGATGCTGCTTTTTTCGCTGGCCGGGCCCGCCTCCGCCCAGCCCGTCCCGGATGACCCTTCGGTCGAGCAGATCCAGTCGTTCGCCTCGGACATCGACGTGCGCGAGGACGGGACCATCGCCGTCACCGAGCGCATCGACTATTTCTTCGCGGCCCCGCGGCACGGCATCTATCGCGACATCCCGGTGCGGTACGACGTCGACGGCAAGACCGTGATCGTCCCGGTCCAGGTGCTCGGCGTCTCCGACGCCGAAGGCAATGGGATCGGCTACCAGGTCATCAAGGAGCGAAACTTCACCCGCGTGAAGATCGGTGATCCGAACGTCACGATCACCGGCGCGCAGACCTACGTCATCAGCTATTCGGCGGCGGGTGCCATCAGGTACGGGCTTGAGAATCCGGACACGCACAAGATGCAGGACCAGCTCTACTGGAACGTCACCGGTTTCGAATGGCAGGTGCCGATCCGCCGCGTGAGCGCGACGGTGCGGCTGCCCGCGGCGGCCGCGGAGGAGGACATCGCGACCAAGTGCTACACGGGTCCGTACGGGTCGACGGCGGAGGACTGCGTGAAGGGCGCGCGGGGATCGGTCGCTTCCTTCGGCGCGAACGACACGCTGACGGCGGTCGTCGGTTTCCCTGAAGGCATCGTCGCCACGCTCCTGCCGAAAGCCCCGGGCATCCTCGAGCTCGCCGCGCCGTTCCTGCCGCTCCTCCTGCCCGTCGCGGTCGTCGGGCTGCTCACGCTGCTCTGGTGGACGCGCGGCCGCGATCCGGCAGGGAAGGGGACGCTCGTCGTCGAATACGATCCGCCGCAGGGGCTCACGCCCGCCGAGGTCGGGGTCATCCTCGACGAGGACGCGGGGCTCAAGGACGTGTCGGCCATCATCGTCGACCTCGCCGTGCGCGGTTACCTCAAGATCCGCGAGATCGAGAAGCAGGGCCTGCTCCTCAAGAGCACGGACTATGAGTTCGAGCGGCTCAAGGATTTCACGAACGACGCGACGCTGAAGCCGTTCGAGGAGCGCCTGCTCGTCGCGCTCTTCGGCGGCGCCGGCAAGATCGCGCGCGTCTCCGACATCAAGGAGGGCCACACCTTCTACGACGACCTGCCCAAGATCAAGCGGAAGCTCTACGACCGTCTGACGTCCGACGGCTACTTCCCGACCGATCCCGCCAAGGTCCGCGCCGCGTACGCGGCCGTCGGCATCGTCGTGATCGTGATCATGTTCATGTTCGTCGGGCCCGGTTTCATGTTCTCCGGGACGGTCGCCGGCAACACGGGCCTCGGCATTTTCTTCTCGGGCGTCGCCGTCCTGCTGTTCGCGCCGCTCATGCCGCGCAAGACGCCGAAGGGCGTCGAGGCCCTCGAGCACGCCTTGGGTTTCCGCGAGTACCTCGACAAGGCGGAAAAATATCGGATGAAGTGGCAGGAGACCGAGAACGTCTTCGAGAAGTTCCTCCCGTACGCCATGGTGTTCGGAGTCGTCGACAAGTGGACCAAGGCTTTCGAGGGCATGAACGTCCCGCCGCCGACCTGGTACGAGGGCCGGTCGGCCTTCGGCGCCACGGGCTCGTTCAATCCCGTCATGTTCTACGGCGCGCTGACCGCGATGAACTCGTCGATGTCGACCGCCATGACCTCGCGGCCGCAGCAGTCGAGCAGCGGAAGCGGATTCTCGAGCGGCGGAGGCGGCGGCTTCTCCGGCGGCGGATTCGGCGGAGGCGGCGGCGGCTCCTGGTGAGTATGTCCTGGACGCTGCTTTTCACCGTCCCCTTGTTCCTCCTGCCCGTCGGCTATTTCATCTGGCTCAGGGTCATCTTTTCGCGGCCACCCGTCACGGGACGCGCCGTCGTCGCGGAGTACGACCCTCCGGCGGACGTGTCGCCGATCGAGGCCGCGCTGCTCCTCGACGGCACCCTCAAGCCGCGCGCGCTCGCGGCGGCGATGGTCGGGCTGCATCTGAAGGGGGCGATCGACGCCGCCGAGGAACGCGGGACCGTCGTCGCGCTGCGCCGGGGCGTCGCGGCCGTCGAGCTCCCGCATGAGAAGATCATCCTCGCCGCCCTGTTCGGGGACGAAGAGGCCGTCACCTCCAAGGAGGCCGCCGAGCGCGTCGACGCGGTCGTGAAGATCATCGAGGCCGCGGTGCTCACGGACCTCAGGCGCAAAGGGTTCGTGGCGGAACGGTCGCCGTCCGCGATGATCCTGTTCGCGTCGGCGGCGATGTCGGCGCTCATGATTTCGCTCGCCATCCTGCCCGCCTTCGGACTGCGCGGCGCCGTCGGCCTGTTCGCGTCGCTGGTGCTCCTGGCCGAACTCGGTTACATCGCGGCGACGTGGCGCCCGCGGCTGACCGGACGGGGGAGGGAGGCGACGCTGCGCCTCATGGGCTTCAAGGAATGGTTCACGCAGGTCGAGGCGGATAACGAGCGGTGGATGATGAAGGAGGAAAAACGTCTGACCGATTACGCGCCGTACGCCATCGTCTTCGGCACGAATCCGACCTGGGCGACGAAGCTGCAGGGGATCACGGGCGCTTTGCTCAAGAACATCATATGAACGACGCCGACATCAGGAAGATCCTCGAGGGAACGAAGGTCATCGCCTCCGTCGGCCTGTCATCGAAACCCGACCGGCCGAGCTACGGCGTCTGCGCCTTCCTGAGGCTCAAGGGCTATCGCGTCATCCCGGTGAACCCGAACGAGGAGCAGGTGTTCGGCGAGAAGTCCTATCCCGACCTCGGCTCCATCCCGGAGAAGGTCGACGTGGTCCAGATCTTCCGCAAGTCGGAAGCGGTGCCGGCCATCGTCGAGGAGGCCATCAGGATCGGCGCGAAGGTCGTCTGGATGCAGGACGGCGCCGGGAACCCGGACGCGGCGAAGCGGGCCGAGGACGCGGGCCTGGTCGCGGTCGTCGACGATTGCATGCTGCGCGAATACCGTCGGCTGGACGGCGAAATGCCCATCAGCCGATAGCCGTTGACCGGCGGGCGGTCATGTGGTAGGTTCGGGCCATCAAGCCCGCTCTTTTTTTCGCTGAAAAAGCCCTTTTTCAGGCCTGTCGCAGTGGGAAGACCGCTTCTCGAAGGAGGCAGTCATGGTAACGAACGATGCGCCCGGACTTACGCGTCTCGGGAGCCTCAAGGTGTACATCGCGGCAGAGGCGCCGGACGACGGGTCCGTGCCTGCGGGCGCGGTCGTCATCCCGCGCCGTGACGCCGCGAAGCCGAACGTCTACGCGAACGCGTACGAAGCCCTCCGCAGCCGCATGGAGATCATGCGGCGGTACGGACTCCGGCGCGGCGGCCCGTCCGAGCTCGCCGAGCACGCCGGGCTCCGCAAGGACCTGGGCGAGACGCACGTCGCGCTCCTCTCGGGGGACGCGTCCGGCGCCGACGAGACGTTCGCCGCCGCCGCCGCCTCGCTCAAGCGCAAGAGCAACCCGTTCAAGTCCCAGGCGCGCGACAAGGCCAAGGCCGGCGTCGTGCGCCACGCGACCGAGACGGTGAACCGCGGCGCCACGCGCGCCCGGCTCGC
>JAVHQX010000115.1:0-2504 GCA_036171355.1 Patescibacteria group bacterium
CAGCGGCTCACCGAGGCGCTCGAGGACCCCGCCGTCGGCGCCGTGCAGGGCTACTACGCCAGCGAACCCGACGCGACGTGGTGCGCACGCGGGATGGGACTCGACCTCGAGCAGCGGTACGCGGCGATCGCCGGGCCCGCGGCCGCGCCAAGGAGGATATATGCGAGGAATCCCGCGGTCCCCAGGGCTCCGTAGAATTTGGAGCGGCGCGGATCGGCGATCCAGTCCGCCCCTTTGATCAGGACGCAATCCTCGTAGAACACCTGCAGGTAGATGATCAGGAGCGGAAGGAAGATCATCTGCAGCAGCGCTCCGGCGGCGACCGCGGCGACGGCGGGCATGAGCGCCTTGGGATCGGCCGCTCCTCCCGCGACGAGCCGGACGCCCGTCTGGACGCCGGCGACGATCAGCGCCGGGAGAAGGCCGATGAGCAGCCATTCGAAGAACAGCGTCCGCGTCTTGCCGTACACGAGGTCCCTGCTCCGATGCAGCGCCTCGAATCCGCCGCGGCGCTCGACGACGAACACGGGGACGGCGAGCATGAAGCGGAAACAGAGGATGATGCCCGGGACGACGAACAACAGCGTCGGGAGCAAGAGCGTCATGAGGAGGGCGAGGCCGATGCCGATGAGGCCGATGCCCCGCTTGAGCGCCACGACGAAGGTCTTCCCGAAGCCGGCCTTGAACGCGGCACTCACGCCGATCGCCATGCCGAAGATGGCGGCGGGCAAGCCGAAACCCGCCTGCGCCGCCAGAGGCGCAAAGGCGTTCGCGGCCGCGAAGAGCGACGGGACGAGCTGGCCTCCGGCGCTCGCGAGCGCGAACAAAAGGCCGAACACCAGGAAGGCGGCCGGCTTGCCGGTGAATCTGGCCAAGACCCGCGCGAAACGATCGCTGAATCCCGGAAATGACGCAGGCTCGACAGGTTCGTCGGTCTGCGGCGGCGTTTCTGGCTGCGACAAGAGCGACATATCCATTTTTTATTATAGCACGAAATCAGGGCGTCCCCGCGTCGTTGACACCCGCCTCGCGCATGCTAGGGTCAGCCTGTACGCGAACGTTTCGCGCGGCTCTTTTGACCCGTGGCCCTTCAAAGGAGGTCACTCATGCCGAAAACGTTCTTGACCCTGGTCTGCCTGTGCATCGCCTTGTCCGGTTGCGCCGGTTCGCGACCGCCGGGACCCAACGACCCGGCCACCCTCGCCGCCGCGCAGTCCGTGACCGTCGCGCCGCCGTACCACGATTCGGAGTACCTGCTCAGGATCGCGGCGAGGGACCCCGCGGCGTGGGAGCAGCGGCGGAACGTCGACGGCGGGGAAGGCCGGCCCGACGCGATCCTCCGGCTCGCCCGGGCGTCGGACGGCGCGCAGATCGACGTGCTCTTCCTTCCGAAGACGGAGGGCGAGCCCGTCGACTGGGCCGGGCAGATCCGCACGACGTTCGGCGGAAGCGCGCCAATCGTCGCTCCCGGCGGCGACCGCGCCACGGTGGACGCGTCGTCCGGGGACGTCAGGACGCGACATGTCGTACTGCATCTGCGCGGTATGGCGAAGAGCCTCGCGTATTTCCGGCTGACCGCCCCCGCGGCGTCGTTCGCGGCCGCGTCGGCCGATCTCGATGCCGTCGTCGGCAGCGCGGCCATCGTCCTTACCGGAACGCCCTCGCCCGAGGGACGTCTGGCGCAGTGTCTCACCGGAAAGGACGTCCGGCTGTACAGCACATGGTGGTGCGGCCCGTGCCAGATGCAGCAGCGCCTGTTCGGCGATGGCGCGTCGCGCATCGACAAGACCGAGTGCAGTAATGAGGGAGAGGTCGACCAGCGACCCGTCTGCGCCCGGGCGCGCATCACGTCCTATCCCACCTGGACTTTTCCGGACGGCTCCCGCCTCGAAGGCGTGCAGTCGCTCGACGACCTCGCCGACCATGCGGGCTGCCCGCGGCCGGCAGGAGAATAGCGTCTCGCCCCGTCATCCCGACGGGGCTTTTTTTACGGGGCGGGGAATGGACAAGACTGCGTCCGCGTGGTAAGCGGGCCTTACGCGTCGCACCATGGACGCGCCCACCCCTCGCTTACGGAGAGATCATGGTACGAACGATTCTTGTCGCCGCAGCCGCCCTTGCCGTCATCGGTTGCGCCGCAGCAAAACCGAAGGCAGCCGCTCCGCCGGTCCCGGACGACGCGGTCGTCGTTTCCGAGATCGGCCTGCGGACCCGGTTGCCCGGACCTGATTGGAAGGTCGTGAAGAACGTCGTCGTGAAAGGCGGCGACGGCATCACCCGCGCCTTCGACCTGTCGTTCCTCAACATGCGGATCCAGGCCACCATCACCGCGAAGGCCTACCCGACGTCGGAGGCCGGTCCGGCGGTCATGGCCCAGAAGCTGAAGGACGGTTTTTCCGCGGCGGGACTCACGACGTCCGAAGTCGACTTCTCGGACCCCCGCGGCCTTCGCGCGGACTTCGCGTTCAGATCGTCGGCCGCGGAGGCCCTTGTCAACGGCCGTC
>JAVHQX010000116.1:0-2499 GCA_036171355.1 Patescibacteria group bacterium
CCGCATCGGCACGGACCCGTTGAACAAGGACACGGACGGCGACGGCCATGACGACGGCACCGAGCTCCGGGGCGGCTACAATCCGCGCGGCAAAGGCCGTCTCGCCGACGGGGTGAAGAACCTCGCGCCCGTCGACGTCGCGATCGCGTCGGGCGCCCTCATCGAACAGCCGACGAACGCCGGCGACGTCTCCCCCGACCTCGTCGTCACGGCCGCGGAGACGCGTTCCGGGCGCCCTGCGAATTCCTCCGGCGCCGGCGGCGCCGAGGACACGCCCGCGGGCGGCGCGAACGCGCTGCATTTGAGCGGCCGCGCCAAGCCGGGCCAAGTCGTCACCATCTTCATTTACAGTTATTTGCCGGTCGTGCTGACGACCGAGGCGAACGACGACGGCACCTGGTCGTACGATCTCGATTCCGGCCTCTCCGACGGCCAGCATGAGGTCTACGCGACGGTCACCGGCGAGACCGGCAAGATCCAGGGGAAGAGCAACCCGTTGTCGTTCTTCGTCTCGGAAGCGAAGGCCGTCACGGAGGATCAGTTCTTCAAGCCGGAGGAGCTCTCGCCGCTTGCCGCCGCGGCGGTCCAGGAGCCCGTCCGGCAGCTCGCGTGGTGGTATCTCGGCGGCGCGGCGCTGCTGATCGTCGTCGCGCTCGTCATCGCGTACTTCCTCTTCATGAAGCCGAAGAAGACGGTCCCGCCGCAACCATGAGCGGCGGAGGCGCCGCGGCGGCCCGCGGAAGCGGGCCGTTTTTTGTCGGTCGCGGGTTTTTTGTTACCATGGAGTCTCATGCCGTACGCCAAGATCCGCGCCGAAGGTCCGCCGTCTCCCGCCGATTTCAGGCGGGCCGTCTTGCGCTGGTTCGCCGCGCATGGGCGCGATCTGCCGTGGCGCAGGACGCGCGACGCGTGGCGCATCCTCGTTTCGGAAGTGATGCTGCAGCAGACGCAAGTGGATCGGGTGATTCCGAAATACGAGGCGTTCGTGCGGCGATGGCCGACGCCCGCCGTGCTCGCACGGGCGCCGCTCGGCGCGGTCCTGGCGGCGTGGAGCGGCCTCGGGTACAACCGCAGGGCGGTGAATCTCAAGCAAGCGGCTAGGGCGGTCGTCCGCGAGCACGGCGGCGTCATGCCCGACGGCGTGGAGGAACTCGAGGCGCTGCCGGGCGTCGGGCGCTATACGGCGCGCGCCGTCGCGTCGTTCGCCTTCGAGAAGGACGTGGCGCTTTGGGACACGAACGTGCGCCGTATCGTCCTGCGCGTCTTCCATGGCGGGGAATTCGCCGCCGCCGACCCGGCGCAAGATGCCCTTGAACGGCTGCTCGCGTCGGTGCTGCCAAGGGGAAGATCGAGGGACTGGCACGGCGCGCTCATGGATTTCGGCTCGGCGGTCTGCGTAAGCAGGAAGCCCCTTTGTCCGTCATGTCCCTTGAAGGCTTCTTGCGCCGCGGCGCCGCATTTCCTCGCGGGCGGCTCGCCGGAAAGGCGGCTTGTCCGGCGCCAGGCCCGTTTCGTCGGTTCCCGCCGCCAGGCGCGCGGGGCCGTCGTCCGGCTCCTAGCCGGGGCCGGAAGGGCGGGATTGCCGGCGGCGAAGGTCGTGACGGCGATCGGAAGGGGGGATTCGGCTGCCGTGATAGACTCGCTCATCCGCGATGGCCTGGTCGTCCGGCGCGGCGTCCGGCTCGCGCTCCCGTGAGCGCGGACGCGTTCCCTTCGGCTCGGAATCTGGTATCCTTATGTTCGTGACCGTTCCATGAAGGACGTATGAAGAAATTGCGGTATCTCGCCCTGCTGCTCATCGTCGCCGCCGCCGGTTTCGCGCTCGGCCGCCTCACGGGGACCGACAGCGTGCCGATCATCGCGAACATCCATAAGGAGTTTCCGTTGTTTCCCGCGCCTCCGAAGGCCGTGAACGTGCCGAAACCCGTCGACGCGCCGAAGGTCGAGGACAAGGACCTCATCCTGGAGATGCCGCTCGACGGCGATCGGCCGCCGGAAGCGACGTTCGAAGTGTCCGGCAGGGCGAAGGCGGGCGGCGCGCCCGTTACCATCGCGGTCAAGGACGCGCAGGGCGATCCGATCTACGGCGCGACGGCGGACGTCGAAGTCGGGCCGGGCGAACCCTACGGGAGATTCTCGAAGACCGTGACGCTGGCGACGCGGCCGACGGCCCCGGTCACGCTTGAAGTGAGCCGGAGCGGCGAGTCCGATGCTGAACCGATTGTCCGCCTGGTCGTCTTCGGCAACGCCGACGAAATCCCCGTGAAGGTCTACTTCGGCAACGTCCAGCTCGATCCGCAGAACCAGTGCGCCCTCGTCTTCCCGGTCGAACGCATGGTGACGGGGAAGGTCGCCATCTACCGCGCCGTCATCGAGGAACTGCTCAAGGGACCCGATCCCGACGACGTCGCGGCCGGATACCGGACGTTCATACCGGCCAGCGTCACGCTCAAATCGGTCGCGGCGGACGCGGAAGGCGTCGTCACCGCCGACTTCGAC
>JAVHQX010000117.1:0-2491 GCA_036171355.1 Patescibacteria group bacterium
GTCAAGTTTTGGCTCTTTCCAGTCGGACCGTGCCCCGCATAGCGGGAGCCCGACGGGCGCGACGTTCGTCCTCGAGTTTCCGCCGTATCCGACGGCATCCACCCAGGGACGAGCCTCCGCGTCCGGCGATCGGTCGCTGGAATTCGCTGGCGTCCGCCTCAGCGGCCGCCAAGGGAGAATTCCTCTGCCCAAGAGTTGTCCCAAAACTTTTTCGTCCGCGAGATCCATCCCCAGCATAGCACGGATCGGAGTCCTGGAACAGCCCTGCGGGGAAAAAGAAACGCCTCTCGGGGGAGAGGCGTCGGAGAGGCCGTCAGGCCTGCCCCCCGAAGGGGATGTGATGCACGAGCTCCGCGGCTCGGCTGGACCGTCGTTCCGATCGATCCCAACCACTGGAATTGGATGCGCGAGGACGAGGACGGCTGCCGCCATTCCCGCGAGCCGGCCATGGTCGAAGCGATCCGCGGCGGCGGCAGGATGGTCGCGGTGTGCGGCTACGGGCATCTGCTCGGCCTCGCCTGGCATCTCGGGAGCGACGCGATGTATCTCGTCGCGAGCCCCGTCCGCCCGGAAGACGGCGGCGGAGATCCGTTGTGGTCGCAGCCGATCGCCTTCGCCGCGAAATTGCCGAAACTCGTCCCGTGAACGTCCGGTTCACGGAAAAACCGCCCCTTGAGGCGGTTTTTCATCTTGCCGTGGACACCGATTTCTGGGAGAATCCCCGTGCCTGCTCAGGCCTTCTTGCCGGCGCGGGCCGCGACTTTGGTCGCGAGCGTCTTCCGCATCGACTTGAGGCAGCGGGTGCAGACGGTCATCCTCATGCCGCCGATCTTCCTCGCCTGGAGGTTCGCGAACTGTTCGCGCTTGGTGGCGATGTTGGAGTGACTGCGGGAGTTCGCCCGGTTCGAGCCGCGGCCGCAGCGGTCGCAAAGTCGTGCCATACGTTCATCCGTTCGATATTAGTGCGGGGACTGTAGCACGGGCCTTCGGCCCTTGCAAGCCCCGTATCCCTCGGCTGCACCAAACCTGATTCCCGTTTCCTGACTCCTGACACCGCGCCTCCCATGGAACGCATCATCGCGCTGTACGTCGCCCTCATCATCTCGCTCGTCGTGCATGAGTACATGCACGCCCTCGTCGGCTACCTGCTCGGCGACGAGACCGCCAAGCGCATGGGGCGCCTGACGCTGAATCCGTTCGCGCACGCCGACCTCGTCGGCACGTTCCTCCTGCCGCTCGTGGCCATCATGTCGCATTTCCCGGTCATCGGCTGGGCCAAGCCCGTGCCGTTCAACCCCTACAACCTTCGCGACCAGAAGTGGGGTCCGACGCTCGTGGCGCTCGCTGGCCCGTTCTCGAACTTCGCCATGGCCGCGATATTCCTCGGCGCGCTCAAGGTCCTCCTGGACGTCGTGCATTTGCCCGTCTACAACCTGCTCGTCATCTTCCTCGGTTACCTCGTCCTCATCAACGTCGTCCTCGGCCTGTTCAACTTCCTCCCCGTGCCGCCGCTCGACGGTTCGAAGCTGCTGAACGCGCTGCTCGACGCGCCGAAGTACCGCCGTTTCCTGTTCACCCTCGAGACTCGCGGACCGATGATCCTTCTCATCATCATCACCATCGATCTCCTTTCGCCGATTTCCATCCTCGGTTCGATTTTCGGGGGAGCCATCAATCTCGCGTTCTCGCTGGCCGGCCTCCGGTATCTTCTCGCGCTGCTGTAGAGTCCGCGACGCGCGTCTTCCGGTCTCTGATCACAAGACTCCCCGCCCCGCACCCTCCACTCGCGGATTCGCCCAAGCCGCCGTAAATGGCGCAACCGAGCAAAGAATCCATCGGGCGCACCTTCTTGACGGTGCAAGAGACCCATGATACGCTCGGCGCACGCAAATCGAGGCGCACGCTCGACGAAATCTTTTTTTAGTTTATCCCGACTCTGCGGTCGGGATCCCGCCCTTCTCTGAAAAGAGATTCGTGTGGCGGGGCGGGCATGCCGGGCTCCCGGGGAATCGTGGCTGGTTCAACGGTCGGCAGATCCGCAGACGCGGCAATCACTCATCCGTCTTCATTCGATCGTCTTACCAAGGCTATGCCAACGATGAACCAGCTCATCCGCCGCGGCCGCAGGGCCGTCAAGGCGAAATCCAAGACCCCGGCGTTGGAATTCACGCTCGACACGCTGCACCGCAAGCGGACCTACCTCAAGCGCGGCACGTCCTTCAAGCGCGGCGTCTGCGTCAAGGTCACGACCATGACCCCGAAGAAGCCGAACTCGGCGCTCCGCAAGATCGCGCGCGTACGCCTTTCGAACGGCATGGAAGTCACCGCCTATATCCCTGGCGTCGGACACAATCTCCAGGAGCACTCGATCGTCATGATCCGCGGCGGCAGGGTGAAGGACCTCCCTGGCGTGCGCTACCACATCGTCCGCGGCGTCTACGACGCGCAGGGCGTCGACGGTCGTCGGCGCGGCCGGTCGCTTTACGGCCAG
>JAVHQX010000118.1:0-2473 GCA_036171355.1 Patescibacteria group bacterium
CAACCCTCGCCCGGCCCGCCCGAATTGCAGATGCCCGCGCCCGGCGAAATGATCGCGCGGTCCCAGATGCCGCCGTCGTAACAGACCGTGCATTGGCCGTGGCCGCCGTCGCCGACGTGACAGACGGCGCCCGGCCTGTACGGCTTGCAGTATTTATCGTCGCTGCTGAACCAGTGCGTCTCCTGCGTCCAACAATACAACGGTCCGAAGGGATCGTAGCGTCCGTGCGAGCCTGGGCATTCCGCATGCTCGCCGATCTCCTCGCAGGTCACATAGCCGCTGCCGCCGCAACGGTAGTGATCGCAGGTCAGGCCGGTTCCGGCGCAGTCATCCTGGTCCGCGCAGGGACTCATGTAGCCGGGCGTGACGCAGGCATGGATGCCGTTCTTCGCCACGCAGACCCTGCCGCCCTCGCAATTCTTGTCCTCGCTGCAAGGAGACCCCTCGAGCCCGCTCACGCAGGCGCCGCCGAAGCCGGAACCCACGATGTCCGCGCAGTGATGCGAGTAGCAGTCTTTGTCGACGCCGCAGCGCTGCCCGTCCATGCCGTTGGAACAATGGCCCTGGGACAACGGGCCGCCCGTACCGCTCGCGCCGGACAGAGCGCCGACGTCGCCGGTCGCGGACCTGAGCTTGCCGCCCGAGCAAAACCCGCTGCAGCATTGCGCATTCGGCCCGGAGCCGCGGCAATCGCCGCCGAACGGCGTGCAGGGCAGGCACTGATACGGAGCTACTGCCGCCGTGATGCAGGCGTTATCCGCCGTCACCGGGGCCGGCGCGGAGGTCGCCGCCGATGGCGATACGCCGGGCGGCGGCTGGCAACTCGACGTGGCGTCATTCTTTCCTTGGATGCGCGAACAGCTCATGCCGATGCACTCCATCGTTTCGACCGCGCCGGCCTCGTCCGAGCCTCCCGCCGAGACGCGGTACTGCTCGGCGTAGGACCTCCCGTCCGTGCCGGGAATCTTGATGAGGGTGAAGCGCTGGCCGCACGGCCGTTGCATGTTGAAATACTGGCAGGCGACGAAGAGCTTCTTCTTCACGAGCGGCACTTTGGGCATCCGCAGCTGCAGGACGTCGGGATTGATGGTGTTCAGGATGACGTAGGACCCGAAAACCAGCATGAGGCCGATCAGCGCGTCCTTGATCCGTTCCTTGGCCTTCGTGACGCGCCCGGAACTGCCCGCCGTGAGGTACTGGAAACCTCCGACGACGAACATGACGCCCGCGAGGATGCCGGCGATGGAGACGCCGTATTGGTAGACTTTGGCGATGTAATCCCCGAGGTCGACGACGCGGGCCGCCCCGCCGATGGTGACCGTGAGGGGGACCGGGGGAGGATTGGAATAGCACTTGCCCTGCGTCGCGGGGCAGTTACTCTCTTTGCGGTGCGTGTCGAGACAGTCGCCGCCGGGGGGACAGAAGCAGCGGTTGTTCGCGCACTCCCCGAGGCCAGACTGCCTGACGGCGCTGCTTCCGGGGGTCCCGCTGAGGTTCAGGCACTCCTCCCTCGTCCAGCACGGCGAAAAGATCTCGCCGCTCGCGGGAGGCGGGGGGTCCGCCAACACCTGCCGCGCCCCGAAGCCGAGGAACGCCAGCGCGAGCATCATCGCGATGATACGCGCGGGGGTCCTGCCGGCGGCCCGGCGCGGGCCGCGATCCGAAGCGGCGGGCTCGTATCCTTCCTGTCCTTCTAACAACGAGATAACCGCTTCATTTTAGCAGCTTCTTTATCAATTCTTCAAAGACCTGGGCGGGAATCGCGCCCTCCACCCGCTGGCCGTTGAAGAAGAACGTCGGCGTGCCGCGAAGGCCGAGACGCGTGGCCGCGGCGCGATCCGCATCGACCTGGCTCTTATACCGCTGATCCACGAGGCATTTCTCGAATTGCACGGAATCAAGCCCCGTCTCTTCCGCGTAGCGCGTGAGGTCGGCGAACGAGAGCGCGGGCGAGTTCAGGAACAGCTTGTCGTGGAAATTCCAGAATTTCCCCTGCTCCCCCGCGCACTCCGCGGCCAGGGCGGCCTGCGTGGCGTCGGGGTGGATCTCGTCGAGCGGATAGTCGCGATACACGAATCGGACGCGGTCGCCGTACTTCGCCATAAGCGTCCGGAACACCGTCGCCTCGTCCTTCGAAAAGGGGCACTGGAAATCGGCGAACTGGACGATGGTCAGCTTGGCGTCCTTTGCCGCCGGCCCCTGCGACGGCGCGTCGGCGGAATCGACGTCGGCGTTCCCGACGACCGACGGGCCGGCGGACCCCGTGCCGGAAACGGACGTCAGACTGGCGGTAAACTGCGGCAGGTCGATGATCTCGCCGCGGCGGATTTTCCCGTAATAAATCGACACGCGGTAACCGAGGTAGACGATCATCGCGAAGGCGATGACGAAAAGCGCCCATCCGACGATGGCGCATCCCACGTTCGGTTTCCTGCCGCTCCCGGCCGGCGCGCGGTCGAGATCCAGATCGTAC
>JAVHQX010000119.1:0-11136 GCA_036171355.1 Patescibacteria group bacterium
GCCGTCGCGGGCGTCGTTTGGTAGGCGTATTTCGTGCCCGCGACCGTCGTCCCGGAGATGTCGAACGGGTCGTTCTTGTAGTACGCGTCGCCGCCGACCGTGGAGTTCAGGATCTTGTCGGCGTGCGCATGGTAATAGACGTGGCAGCCGGAGACGCTCCCGCCCGGCTTGGCGGAGTACGCGTCGCCGGTGATCTTTGCCTGGGTTGATTGGCAGTCCACGTCGCCGTTCGAGTAGATGGTGCCGTTGATCTGGGAATTGTTCTCGAGATGCGCGCCGCCCTGGCCAGACTGGAGGGCGTAGCTGAAGTTCATCGAGTTTGTCGGCGGGATGGACGTGACGTCGGTGATGATCGTCAGGCTCGTTCCGTCCTGGCGCGTACCCGTCGACGTGACCGTCTTGGTCGCGGCGCCCGCGCTCACGGTCGTCGTGAACGCGCCTCCGCCGAAGGACACGCCGGTCTCGCCGGGATAGTTGGCGCCGGACAGCCCGCCGCATTTCGAGTTGTCCGTCGAATTGAGGCAGAAGATGGCCTTGTCGACGCCGGCTTCGGCGATCTGCTCGGCGCTCTGCGCTTCGCGGAGGACCTTGCCGGCCCGCTGGCCGCTGAGTACGGCCTCAAGCAGGATGACGACGAACGCGAAGGCGATGCCGAGGATGATGGTCGTCGTGATCGTCGTGAATCCGCGGGGTTCATGCGGCATAAGTCGTTGATTACTTGAATTGATGCCACGCGCCCTGGAGGAAGCGCCAGACGCCTCCGGCGACCTGGGCGATGGTCATGGATGACGGCGTCGTGCCGGCATTGTCGTAGTTGATCGCGGCGTTGTTGTCGAGATAGACGCGGCGCGCGACGGCGGCGACGGCGCTGCCGTTGTTGTAGATCCTCACCGCGCCGTCCGGCGCGTAGAAGATGCCGCCGGCCGCGTTGTTCGCGACCTTGATGGCCGGCGACGAGTCCGCGGTGCTGGTGTTCGAGCTGTACATGAGCACGTAGCTGCCATCCGTGCCGGACCCGGAAATGAACGCGTTGTTCGAGATGTCGATGATGCCGCTGTTCGCGGTGTCCGCCGGATTGTCGGCGATGATGACGCCGCTCGACGGTCCGAAGCCGGGCGCGAGGGTGAACGACGCGTTGTTGCTCATGGTGATGTTCCCGACGACCCAGATCGGTCCGTTCACGATCACATCGACGTTGTTCGAGAGCGTCAGGTTCCCGACGATCTTGATCGGCCCGAGCGTGCTGTTGTCGGCGGGGGAGTAATCGCCGTAGACGACGACGCCGGATTCCGCCACGTTTTCCCAGAAGGCCTTGTCGAACGTCGGCAGCGTCTGGCCGACGGGAGTCGCCTGGTTCGGATGCTTCGCGCCGGAGACGGCCGTGCCGGAGATGTCGGCCGGGTCGTTCCTGTAGTAGGCGCTCCCGAGCACCTTAGAGTTCAGCACCTGGTCGGCATGCGCGTCGATCACTCCTTTGCAATTGTCGATCTTGCCGCCGGCCCTGGAAACGTAGATGTCGTAGTTCACTTCGGCGTTGTTGCCGCAGACGACGTCGGAGTCGGTGCGCACGACGCCGTTGTTGACCTCGGCGTTGTTCTCGAGCTGCACGCCGAGGTCCGAAGCCTGCACGGCGTAATCGAATCCCGGCTGCGAACGCGACGGCGCGTCAAGCGACACCTGCGTCGCGATCGTCTGGGTGTACCCGCCCGGCGCCTGGCCCGTGGCGGTGATCGATCTTGCCGACCCGGTGCCGGTCACCGACACCGAGAACTTTCCCGCGCCGAAGCCGACGTTCGATTCTCCCGCGTACGAAGGACCGTAGGCGCCGCCGCAGTTCGCGCCGGCGTCCGCCTTGAGGCAGTAGATGGCTTTCTGGATGCCCGCCTCGGCGAGGAGCGTCGCGTCATAGGTGCGCTCGACGGTCTTGGACGTCCGCTGCATGGAGAGGGACATGTCGAGGAGCGTCACGCTCACGGCGATGACGACGCCGAGCAGCACCGTCGTGACGATGAGCGCGAAGCCGCGGCCGCCGGGGTGCCTGGGGTGGTGGGGGAGCGTGCGCATCTCGGGCGTCAGTAATTGCGGAAATGGATGGAGGTCCATGCCTTGGTCGTGAGCGTCGTCGCGCGTTTGGTCTGCGTGTTCACCAGATAGACCTGCACCCGACTCGCCTTGGACACGTCGGGGTCGTTGTAGCGGAAGGTGAGGATCAGGTTGTTTGCGGTGACCAGCTTCTTGCCCGTAAGGCGTTTGCTGCCCGTCGCCGCTTCCGTGTCGGAATAGATCTTCGTGGCGTCGGACCCGTCACGATAGAAGGCGATGTAGTCGTAACTGCCGCTGACGATGTCGTTCGACGCGTCGACCGTCGGCATCTTGAGCACCAGAATCGACGACGACGTCACGTACGCGGTCCCGTCGACGGTCGCGGAAGCCTCGACCGCGGAAGCGCCGCGCGCGAGATCGGAGATGTTCCGGGTGGCGAGCACGGCCCCGGTCTCGTTATCCGTCCGCGCGGCCTGCTTCACGAAGACGTCGTAGCTCACGGCAAAGACCTGATCGACCATGACGAGCACCATCGTCATGATGCCGATCACGGTGATGGCCTCCATGAGGGAGAAGCCGCGTCCGGGAGTGAAAAGAGAAGAGATAAAAGAGAAGAGATCCGGATGCCGTCGGGCCGCCGCGTGCTTTTCTCCTTTCTCCTTTCTCTTTTTTCCCGTCATATCACTTCGTGATGAGCGTCGTGCCCGACGCGGAGTGGACGGTTCCGGTGTCCATCCACGACACGTTCACCGTCGCCTGCTTGATGCTGGCGTCTCCGAGATAGTTCGCGACGGTCAGGGTGATGGCGCCGCTCGGAAGGTCGACCGCCGACAATCGCTGCCAATCCGCGGGCACGCTGCCGTCGGCGTCACCATCGAAGTTCCACGTCGTCGTCGCGGCGTTCTCCGTCACCTCGACGTCGTCGGCGTAGATCTTCGCGCCGTTCAGGGTGATGAGCGCAAGGTCGCCCTTCGTCAGGTACGTCTGGCCGGAATCCGTGTAGGTGGTGAGCGTCGAGCCGTTTTTCTTCAACGTGATGACGGTGCCGACCACGTCCGCCTCGAGGGTGTACCACGTGTCGGTGCTGTAGGTGGCGCTCTGCGACCACACCATCGTGATCGTGCCCTGGCGGACCTTGTCGAGCGCGATGCCGCCGCTCGTGAAACGGAAGCGGTAATAGTTCTCCGCATCGACGTAGCGGAAGGCGATGCCCGCGCCCCAGCCCGCGGGGGACGTCGAACGCACCCTGATTTTCGCGACGAAGTTCGCGTCCTTGCGGTAATTGCCGGGGAGCACGGCGAGACCCGTTTCCTGGTCGATGGCCGTCTGCGCCGTCTCCATCGCATAGACCTTCGTGCCGCTGGGCGGGCTCGCGCTCGCGTCGGTCTTCACCTGCCACGGGCCGCGCGTCATGGAGAGGCCGAGGAGGTTGCCGTTCGTCCGGGTGAGCAGCTCCGCGTAGGGGAGCGCGCGGAGGGAATCGAGTTCCTCCTGGATGTAGTCCGAGGCGAGGACGGAGTACTGCGCGCGCTTCAGGAAGACGGTCGAGGTGAGGACTGCCGTGAAGACGGCGAGCAGGATGGCCGCGAGACCGATGGTGATGATCGTCTCGACCAGCGTGAAGCCGGCGGAGACGTTGCGTCGCGTGCCGTTGTGGCGTCGGAGATGCATGGACGAAAAGCGGGGCGATGCTCCCGCGGTTCCGGGTTATCAGTTCTCAGTTTTCAGTGAGCGGCCCCGCTTCGGAACGGCTGACAGACAACTGATAACTGACAACTGATAACTGAAAACCTCCATCAGTTCGATTCCGCAATCGACTGCGTCAGCGCGTAGATCGGCGTGATGACGGCGAGCGCGATGCCGCCGACCATGCCGCCGAGCGCGAGGATGAGGATCGGTTCGATGACGGACGACAGGTTGTCCAGGATCTGGTCGACCTGCTGTTCGTAGAACGCGGCGATGTCGGCCAGGAGCTCGTCGACCGTGCCGGAGCGCTCGCCGACGAGCACCATCTGGACGATGAGGGGAGGGAACAGCCTCGGATACGCGCCGAGGCTCCGCGCGATCGTCTCTCCTTTCTTGACGCGTTCGGCGACGTTCTGCAGGGCCGATCGGTAGTGGACGTTGCCGACGACCTGCGAGGTGACGTTGAAGGCCTGGACCACGGGGATGTCGGTCTTGAGGAGGCCGGACACCGTGCGCGCGAAGCGCGCCAAGTTCACCTTCTTGGCGATCGGGCCGACGATGGGGGAAAGGAGGATTCCGCGATGGATGACCGACCGGCCGGGGACCGTGCGGGAGACGGCGACGAAGATGGCGACGAAGACGACGAAGCCGATGGCGACGAGGATGCCGTGCGCCTGGGTGAAATCGCTTACCGCCATGAGGATCCGCGTGGCGAGCGGCAGCTTCACGTTCCCGAATTCCTTGAAGACGCCGAGGAGCTTCGGCAGGACGAACGTGAGGAGGCCGATCGTGATGCCGAGCATGGCGACAAGCACCACGATCGGGTAGGTCATCGCGCCCTTCACTTTCGAACGGAGCTCGTAATCCTTCTTCATCTGCGTCGTGAGCTCCTGCAGCACTTCCTCGAGCGTCCCCGACACTTCGCCGATCTGGATCATGCTCGTGAAGATCGACGGGAAGACCCGAGGAAACTTTCCCAGGCCGACGGAAAGAAGGCGGCCCTGCTCGACGTCCTCGCGCACGATGCTGATGAGCCGCTTGAAGGTCTTTGATTCCGCCTGCAGCGCGAGCGTGTTGAGCGCCTCGGAGATCGACAAACCGGCATGGACCATGACCTTGAGGTTCTCGGTAAAGAACACCTTCTGGGTCAGGGGGACCGAGGTGTTGTAGATCACCCAGTTGTTCACGCGGTCGATGAATGACGCCATGTCAGTCCTTGGTGACGCGGAGGATCTCTTCGATGGTCGTGACCGCCTTGATGGCCTTGATGAAGCCATCCTCGATCATCGTGATCATCCCTTCTTTGATGGCCTCTTTCTTGATTTCGTCCGCGTTAGCCTTCGCGTTGATCATCGCGGAAAGCTCGGGGCTGATCTCCATGATCTCGTAGATGCCGACGCGGCCTTTGTAGCCCTCGTTGTTGCACTGCGAGCACCCCGAGCCGCGCCAGAACGTGGTGTCCTCGATCTTCTCCCCGGGCGCGACGATTTCCTGCCTGCGGAGCGTTTCCCAGATGCTGTCGATGTTGATTTGCGTGCGCAGCTGCTCGAGGACGCGCGACGGCATCTTGAACGAGCGGATGCAGTTCTGGCAGATCTTCCGCACGAGACGCTGGGCGACGATCATGTTCGCGGTGAAGGCGATGAGGAACGGCGGCACGCCCATGTCGAGGAGGCGGGGGAGCGAGGTCGCGGCGTCGTTGGTGTGCAGCGTGCCCATGACGAGGTGGCCGGTCATGGCCGCCTGCACGGCGATGGACGCGGTCTCTTCGTCGCGGATTTCGCCGACGAGGATGATGTTCGGGTCCTGGCGCAGGAGGGCGCGGAGGCCGCCCGCGAAGGTGAAGCCGATCCTCGGGTTCACCTGGCTTTGGTTCACGCCGGGGAGGCGGTACTCGACCGGGTCCTCGATGGTCGAGATGTTCACCTTCGGCGAGTTGAGCATGTTCAGGATCGAGTAGAGCGTCGTGGATTTGCCCGATCCGGTAGGGCCGGTCACGAAGATGATGCCGTGCGGCTTTTTCATGTTGCGCAGCACGATTTCGCGCGCTTTCGGCTGGAAGCCGAGCTGGTCGAGGGTGAGCGGCTTGGCCGTTTCCGAAAGAAGGCGCATGACGATTTTCTCGCCGTCGTAGACGGGGAGGATCGAGACGCGCATCGAGAACTTGTAGTTGGGATTGTCGATCTTGAAGCGGCCGTCCTGCGGCAGGCGGTGCTCGTCGAGCTTCAGGTTCGAGAGGATCTTGATGCGCGCGACGATGCCTGGCGCGACGACCTTCTGGAAGGTCATGACCGGGCGGAGCACGCCGTCCACGCGGAAGCGGACGACGACCTCGGTTTCCGTCGGTTCGATGTGGATGTCCGACGCGCCCTCGAGGATGGCGTGTTCGAGGATCGAGTCGACCACGCGGACGATCGGGATGTCCTCGGCGAGCTTGGAGAGCTTCTCTTCTTCCTCGGGCGAGACCTCGTCGCCGGCCTTCTTCGGGACCATCGTGATCGCGCCGAGTTCGGCGGAGAGGCTCTGCCGATACAGTTTCGTCGCGGCCTCGAAGGAGCTCGGGCTCGTATAGAAGACCTTGAGCTTGAGGTTCGTCTTGCGCTTGATGAACTCGAACGTCTGGAGGTCGGTCGGTTCGAGTGTGGCGACGCGGAGCTCCTCGTCGGTCCTCTCGAAGGCGATGATCTTGTGGGAGAGCGCGATCGGTTCCGGTATCAGGAAAAGGATGTCCTGGCGGATCGGCACCTCGCGGAGGTTCACGAACGGGAGCTTGTAGAACTGGGCGGCGATGCGATAGAGCATCTCCTCCGGCATCTTCTTCTCCTTCAGGAGGTAGGACTCGAGCGTCATGTTCGCGTCCTTGTCCTTGGCCTCCTTGAGCAGCTGGTTGATGCCTTTCATGTCGAACGTACCCGTTTCCCGCAGGATTTTCTTGAGAAGATCGTTGGAGAGCATAGCCTTGAAGCTTCCCGTCTATTTTACCATAAAACGGCACCGCTGCCTATCGGAGGGAAGGCGTGCCGTTTAGCTCGAATTTGGCGGTTTTTCCGCGAACTTGAAGCGTCGGAGGGCGGATGGTACCATCGAATCCCGAAGGGCGTATACTTAAAGCATGGTCAATCGCATGCGCAACCCGATGGAACTCGTCGTTTCGGCTTATGCGGGCATGGACCGCCTGATGCGGGCTGCCCTCGCGGCGTCGTTCGGCGTGCTTTTGGCGCACTGGGTGCTCATCATCGCGTTCCTGATGCCGCGGCTCGGGACCCTCGGGTTCCTCCGCCTGCATTACACGGCGAGCCAAGGCATCGACTGGGTCGACGACTGGCGGGCGATCTTCGTTTTTCCGGCCTTCGGTCTCGCCGCGCTCGCCTGCAATTTCGCCTTCGCCGCGGCGCTCGCGCGCACGCGCCGGCAGATCGGGCGGATGGTCCTCGTCGGCACGCTGTTCGTGGAGATCATCATCGCCGCCGGCGGCGTCATCGCGGTGCTGTTGAACGGCTAGCAGGAAGTTGTCAGTTGTCCGTTATCAGTTATCAGTCGTGCTGCCGCGGCGAGCCGCGCCCTCGGGACTGACAACTGAAAACTGATAACTGCAAAAACGCACAGTCTTCATGGAACTCCTCTCCCTCATCAAGATCCTCTTCCTGACGGCGCTGTCGTTCGTCGCGGCGATCCTCTGGACCCCGTTGCTCACGCATTTCTTGTACAAGTACAAGCTCGGAAAGCAGATCCGCGACGCGCAGTCCGCGCCGATCTTCTCGGCGCTGCACCAGGCGAAGTCCGGCACGCCCACCATGGGCGGCATCCTCGTCTGGGGCACGACGCTCGTCCTGATCCTCTTCTTCGACTACATGAGCCGCATGGTCGGCGGGACGTACGCGACGCTGAACTTCCTCTCCCGCCAGCAGACGCTCCTGCCGCTCGGCGCGCTCGTCGCCTCGGCGGTCGTCGGCCTCGTGGACGACTACTGGAACGTGCGGCGCATGGGCCCGAAGGGCGGCGGGCTGCGCATGCGGCATCGCCTGCTGCTCTACACGGCCATCGCGGCGGTCGGCGCGCTGTGGTTCTACTACAAGCTCGGATGGGACCTCTTCCGCATTCCGTTCGTCGGCAGCTTCAACATCGGCTGGTGGTACGTGCCCGTCTTCATCCTCGTGATTGTCGCGACCTCGTTCTCGGTCAACGAGACGGACGGCCTTGACGGCCTCGCCGGCGGGGTGCTGCTGTCCTCGTTCGCCGCGTACGCGGCGATCGCTTTCCTCCAGGGCAAGGCGGACCTCGCGGCGTTCTGCGGCGTCATCTGCGGCGCGCTGCTCGCCTTCCTCTGGTTCAACATCAACCCCGCCCGGTTTTTCATGGGCGACACGGGCGCGATGTCGCTCGGCGTGACGCTTGGCATCGTGGCGATGCTCACGAACACGGCGTTCATCCTTCCCGTCATCGGTTCCGTCTTCGTCCTCGAATCGCTCTCCGTGATCGTCCAGGTCGCGTCGAAGAAGATCCGCCACAAGAAGATCTTCCTCTCCGCGCCGGTGCATCATCATTTCGAGGCGATCGGCTGGCCCGAACCGAAGATCGTCATGCGGTTCTGGATCATCGCCGGCGCGTCGTCGGTCATGGGCCTTATCCTGGCCATGATCGACATCGGCTATTTTTCGTGATTTGAGGAACCAGGAATCAGGAGCCGGGATTCAGTCGGCCGCATTTCTGAATCCCTTTTCCCGATGGCTGCTCCGGCACCCTGTACCCTGTACCCTGTACCCTGTACCCTGAACGTATAACCGCATTCCCATGGGCAGCTCCGACAACGCGTTTTTCCAGGAATTCTTCGGCAGCAAGGGGGCGAAGGAGGTCCCGCTCATCCCGCTCAAGGACACCGTGGTGTTCCCGCGGATCGCGGTCCCCATCGTCGTCCGCCGTTCGAAGTCGCTCAAGGCGCTCGAGGACGCGATGCGGAAGAACAGGATCATCGTCTTCGCCGCCCAGAAGGACCAGGAGGTCTCCGACCCTGGACCGGACCAGCTGTACGGCGTCGCGACCATCGCCAAGATCCGCGAGATGGTGAAGCAGCAGGACAAGACGGTCCGCCTCGTCGTCGAAGGCGTCGGCCGCGTGCGGCTGCTCGAGATCGTGTCCGGCGGCGGTCACCTGCGCGCGAAGGTCGAGCCGCTGCCCGAGCCGGCGGTGAAGAAGACCGAGAAGATCGAGGCGCTCATGTACAGCGCCCTCAACCAGTTCCGCCGCGTCGTGAACATGGGCGCGAACGTGCCGTTCGATTCGCTGCTCGTCATCATGAACGTCTCCGATCCGTGGCTCTTCGGCGACCTCGTCGCCGCCAACCTCGAGCTGAAGGTCGCGGAGAAGCAGGAGATCCTCGAAGCGCAGTCGGCCGACGCGAAGCTCGACGCGGTCGGCAAGGCACTCGGCCGGCAGATCAAGGTCCTGCAGATGGCGTCGAAGATCCAGCAGGAGACCGGCAAGGAGCTCGACAAGATGCAGCGCGAGGTCTTCCTCCGCGAGCAGATGAAATCGATCGAGAAGGAGCTTGAGACGATCGGCGGCAAGACGGAGTCCGACGATCTCAAGGAGAAGCTCGAACGCGCGGGCATGCCCGCGGCGCCGAAGGAGAAGGCGATGAAGGAATACGATCGCCTCAAGGGCATGCCGTCGTTCAGCCCGGAGATCTCGTATCTGCGCACCTATCTCGAATGGCTCTGCGACCTCCCCTGGGACAGGAAGGACGCCTCGGTGATCGACATCGCGCAGGCGAAGAAGATCCTCGATGAGGACCACTACGGCCTCGACAAGGCCAAGGAGCGCATCATCGAATATCTCGCCGTCGGCAAGCTGGTCGGCCGCATCCGCGGGCCCATCCTGTGCTTCGTCGGCCCGCCGGGCGTCGGCAAGACCTCGATCGGCAAGTCCATCGCGCGCTCGCTCGGCCGGAAGTTCTTCCGCATGAGCCTCGGCGGCATCCGCGACGAGGCCGAGATCCGCGGCCATCGCCGCACCTACGTCGGCGCGCTCCCGGGCCGCATCATCCAGGGCATCGCGACGGCGAAGACGCGCAACCCCGTCTTCATGCTCGACGAGATCGACAAGGTCGGCGCGGACTTCCGCGGCGACCCGTCCGCAGCGCTGCTCGAGGCGCTCGATCCCGAACAGAACAACGCCTTCTCCGACCATTACCTCGAACTGCCGTTCGACCTTTCGGACGTCATGTTCATCACGACCGCGAACGTCCTTGACGCCATCCCGCCGACGCTGCGCGACCGCATGGAGGTCATCGAGTTCTCCGGCTACACCGACGAGGAGAAGGCGAAGATCGCCGTGCGGCATCTCATCCCGAAGGCGCTGAAGGAGAATGGCCTCTCGGGCGGCCAGTGCGCGTTCTCGGACAGCGCGATCAGGAAGATCATCCGCAGCTACACGCGCGAGGCTGGCGTCCGGAACCTCGAGCGCGAGATCTCGGCGGTCTGCCGAAAATGCGCGCGGGCGGTCGCGGAGAAGAAGGCGGTGCGCCGCGGCGTCGGCCCCGGCGACCTGGCCGCGTTCCTCGGACCCGCCAAGTTCAGCGAGACCATGGCGGAAGCGAAGGATGAGACCGGCGTCGTGACCGGGCTCGCGTGGACCGAGGCGGGCGGGGAGATCCTGCAGATCGAGGCCACCATGATGCCGGGCCGCGGCAACCTGACGCTCACCGGCCATCTCGGCGAGGTCATGCAGGAGTCGGCCAAAGCGGCGTATTCCTACGCGCGCTCGGTCGCGCCCGGCCTCGGCGTGAAGGGCGAGTTCTATAAGGACGCGGACATCCATCTGCACGTGCCCTCGGGCGCGATACCCAAGGACGGGCCGTCGGCGGGCGTCGCCATGGCCGTTGCGCTCATCTCCATGCTCACGGGCCGCAAGGTGCGCCGTTCCGTCGCGATGACCGGGGAGATCACGCTGCGGGGCCGCTCGCTCGAAATCGGCGGCGTGAAGGAGAAAGTGCTTGCCGCGTATCGCGCCGGCATCACGACGGTCATCATCCCCAAGGAGAACGAGAAAGACCTCGTTGACGTCCCTCTGGAGATCCGCAAGAAGCTCAAATTCATCCCGGTGGCGCACATGGACGCCGTCCTGGCCGCGGCGCTTCTGCCCGCGCCGAAGGCGGCGAAGCGCGGCAAACGATGAACGCCGTATGTTCAGGAAACGGCCGGACCACGTCTTTCTCCTCTTGCTCGGCGCGCTGCTCGCGTTCGGCTTCGTGATGCTGACGTCGTCGTCCGGCCCGCTGGCGTACCAACGGTTCGACGACCCCTATTGGTTCGTGAAGCACCAGCTGCTGTCGGGATTCCTTCCCGGCGCCGTCCTGTTCATCGTCCTCGCGGACGTGGATTATCGCCGATGGCGCGCCCTCGCGCCGTA
>JAVHQX010000120.1:0-5999 GCA_036171355.1 Patescibacteria group bacterium
GGCAAGGGGCTGGGGCGCTACACGAGCGAACTTATCGCCCACCTCGAGAAGATCGACGACCGGAACGACTACGTCGTGTTCCTGCGGAGGTCGAACTTCGACGAGTACGTCCCGGCGAATCCGCGATTCACGAAGGCGCTCGCGGAGTTCCCCTGGTACGGATGGCGCGAGCAGGTGCTGTATCCGCTGTGGCTGCGGAAGTTCCGGCTGGATCTCATGCACTTCCCGCACTTCAACGTGCCGATCCTCTACCGGAGGCCGTACGTCGTGACGGTGCACGACCTGATCCTGCTGTCGCATCCGACGGTCCGCGCGACGACGCTGGGCCCGCTGGCCTACCGGGTGAAGTTCCGCCTGTATCTGCTGGTCATCAGCAGGGCCATCGCCGACGCGGCCGCGGTCATCACGGTCTCGAATTACACGAAAAATGAAATCATCGGACGGTTCCCGTCCGCAAAACAAAAAGACATCGTCGTCACGTACGAGGCGTGCGCGGCGGCGCTCAGCCGGAGGGGCGGCGATGCCGTCGCGGCAGCGGCGAAACCTTACGCGCTGTACGTCGGCAACGCCTATCCCCACAAGAACCTTGAACGGCTCCTCGACGCGTTCGCGAAGTTCCGCGCCGGCGGCCACGGCGATTGGCGCCTGGTGCTGGTCGGCGCGGAAGATTACTTCTACCGCCGGCTGAAAGCCGAGGCGCACGGGAAAGGCCTCGACGCGAACGTGACCTTTCACGGCCACGCCACGGACGCCGAGCTCGGCGCGCTCTACGACGGCGCGTCGTTCTACGCCTTCCCCTCCCTTTGCGAAGGATTCGGCCTGCCGCCGCTCGAAGCGATGTGCCACGGGCTTCCCGTCGCGTCCTCGAACGCCTGCTGCCTGCCGGAGATCCTCGGCGATGCCGCGAAGTACTTCGACCCGGCCGACGCGGACGGCATGGCACGGGCCTTCGCCGCGGTCGCGGACGATACCGCGCTGAGGGGGGCGCTCGTCGCGAAAGGAAAAGCGCGCGCCGCGACGTTCGATTGGTCACGCTGCGCGAGCGCGACGAAAGCGGCCTACGAAAAAGCTTTTGCTGCTACGAGCCACGGACATGCATAAACTCGCATTCACCACGCACGGCGACGGACGAACCGCCAGCGACCACGGAACGGTCGGCGGCGGTGCTGCCGTGCGCGAACGCCCGCAGGCGCGCCATCGGAAGATCCCCGTTTCGCCGCACCTGCTCGATCTCAAATCGAACGGGAAAGCGAAACCCGCGCCGAAACCCGAACCGCCGCCGTCGGCCCCCCGAGGCGTCATCGGCAGGTTCCGCCACATGCTCGACGAGAGGATCCACCTGCACGATCTGCGGATGCGGACGCTGTCGATCCGGCCGCGCGGCTGGAAAGACTTCCCTCCCGCGGGCGCGACCACGATGTTCCAGGCGGTGCGCATCACGGTCTCCCGCTTTTTCAACGAACACCCCCTCGCCGACCTCACGATCCTGAGCGTGCTGCACCTGGCCGCGCTCATGATCTGGCACCTCGTGAAACTCCCGGTGGCGCTCGCGTCGGCGCGCATCGAACTGGCGAAGGCCGAAGCCGCGGCGGAAGCGGCCGCCCCCAGGCTGCCCGCGAAAAGCGCGCCGTCGTTCCTGCCGCTGCTCGTCATTCCCGAACCCGTGACGGATGGGGCGGAAACCGCCGTTGTCGAAGCGGCCGTCGCGGCACCCGCACCCGCGAATGAGGCGGCCCCCGCCCGCCGGTGGTTCATCTTCGAGCTGCAGCCGGGCTGGAAGCGGAGCACGCTCGGCTTCGCGGCGCTTGCGGCGCTCCTCGTCCTGCCGCTCGGCGTGTACGGCTCGTTCGGCAGCCTGATGGACGGCAAGAACCGCGTGCTCGCCGAAAGCGTCGAGGCGGTCGGCTTTCTCAAGGCCGGAGGCGAGGCCGCGAAGAGCCGCGATTTCGCGGCCGCCGGCGAAGCGTTCGGCCAGGCGCGCGACAGTTTCACCGACGCCAAGCGGCAGCTCGGCGCCCTCGCGACGATGTTGAACGCCGCCCCCGCGGTGCTCCCCGGGACGTCTTTCTCGGCGGCTGGCCCCCTCCTCAATGCCGGACGGGAAATCGCCGACGGCGGAGAGCGCCTGGCCACCGGCCTCGCGGCGCTGGACCAAGCCGGCGACCCCACGGAGAAGATCGACGCCGCCAAATCCTACCTGCGCGACGCGCTGCCGCATCTCGAACGCGCCAGCCGCGAACTCGCGCGCGTGTCCCCGGCGGCGGTCCCCGCCGAATATCGCGGCGCCGTGACCGACGCGCAAGCGGAGATACCGCGTCTGACCGAAGCCGTCCGCAGGGCGAATGCCGTCGCCGACGTCATGGGCGACATCCTGGGCAAGAACGGGACGAAACGCTATCTCGCCATCTTCCAGAACAACGCTGAACTGCGGCCGACGGGAGGATTCATGGGAAGCTTCGCGCTCATCGACATCGAGAAGGGCAGGGTCAAGAAGATGGATATCCCCGGCGGCGGCACCTATGACCTGAAGGGCAGCCTGACTGCGCACCTCTCCTCGCCGCAGCCGCTCCATCTCATCAACGCGCAGTGGCAGTTCCAGGACGCGAACTGGTATCCTGATTTCCCGGCGTCGGCGCGCCAGGTCACTTGGTTCTACGACAAGTCGGGCGGCCCGACCACGGACGGCGTCATCGCGATGACCGCGACGTTCATGGAGAAGCTCCTCGCCATCACCGGCCCGATCGACATGCCGGAGTACGGCAAGACGATCACGGCGCAGAACTTCTTCTACGAGACGCAAAAGGCGGTCGAACTCGACTACGACAAGCAGGAAAACAGGCCCAAACAGTTCATCGCCGACCTCGCGCCGAAAGTGCTCGACAAAATCATGAACGGCGACCGCACCGACCTGATGGCGCTCGCCGCCGCGCTGGATGAGAGTCTCGCCAAGAAGGAGATCCAATTCTGGTCGAAGGATCCCGGGACGGAAGAGCGCGTTGCGGCGCTCGGCTGGGCGGGAGAAATGAAGCAGACTGCGGGCGATTATCTCGCCATCGTCCACACCAACATCGCCGGCCAAAAGACGGATCTCGTCATGCATGACGACGTCCACCATGCCGTGAAGGTGCTGCCGGACGGCACCGGCATCGTGACGCTGACGATCTCCCGCACGCATGGCGGCCAGAAGGGCGCGCTGTTCAGCGGCGTCCGCAACGTGGATTACCTCCGCGTGTACGTGCCGAAAGGAAGCGCCCTCGTCGAAGCGCGGGGCTTCACCCCTCCGGACCCGAAACTCTTCAAACTGGCCGACCCCGCCGATGGCGTGGATCCCGCGGTCGCAGAACAGGAGCGGACCTCCAGGACGGACCGCGCGTCGGGGACGCTCGTGACGGAAGAGGGCGGCAAGACGGTCTTCGGGAACTGGACGCAGACGGATCCAGGCGAAACGTCGACGGTAACGCTCGTTTATCAGCTGCCTCCGGGTTCCGTCCGCATCACCAACCCCGCGCAGGGGAAGCTCGCCTCGCTCATCGGCCGGTTCTCCGGCGCGGACCGGAGCCGGATCAACTATTCGCTGCTCGTCCAGAAACAGGCAGGCGCGAATCCGGCCGCCTTCACCTCGACCGTCGACCTGCCGCGGGGTTTCTTCCCTTCCTGGCAGCAACCCGCGCGCAAAGAAGACGACCGCGGCCGCTGGAGCGTGAGCGGCGAGATCGACCGCGACGCGTTCTTCGGATCGATCGCGGAATCGCAATGATCGCACATCGCCATGAGCCTCAAGAAGACGAAACCGCCCGTTCCGCCGATGCCGCCGACCCCTCCCGCCGCCGCGCCCCCCGCAGCGACGGACGGCGCTGCGCATGACGCGCGCGAAAAGGAGCTCGAGAGCGAGCTGCATAGCATCTACGGCGAGACCGAGAAGGGAGCGACGAAACCCGACATGACGAAGCTCGAGCAGGCGCGCCATTCGACGGCCAAGAAGATCCTCGTCGGGCTGATGGTATTCTTCGCGGTCCTTGCGGCGATCGCCTGGGCCGGCGTTTTCTTCTTCTCCGGAGCGGACAGCAAGTTCAGCGGCGAGGGCGTGACGCTCGACATCGAGGGCCCCGCCGAGGTCAAAAGCGGCGAGCTCGCGACTTACGCGCTTCATTACAAGAACGCCGAGACCATCGCCTTGGGCACTGCGCAGATCGAAGTACGCCTGCCGAAGTCGTTCAAGATCCAATCGACGGACCCCGTTTCCGACGACACGACCTGGCAGGTCGGGTCCATCGCCCCGGGCAAGGACGGCCTCATCACCATCAAAGGCGTCTTCATCGCGCCCATCGACAGGGAGCTGGACATGCAGGCGATCCTCACCTATCGGCCGGCGGATTTCAATTCCGAATTCCAGAAGGTCGCGACCAAGGGGCTGAAGATCACGGGTTCCGCGATCGATCTCGCCGTAGGCGGGCCGACCAAGGTGCTCCCCGGCGATAAGGTGACGCTGACCTTCGCGTACAAGAACGGATCGGAGAACTCCTTCGAGCATCTCAAGCTCCGCGCTGCCTATCCCCCGACGTTCATCCCCGAGAGCGCCGATCCCGCGCCCGCGGACACCGACTTCAAGGAGTGGGACGTCGCGACGCTCGGTCCGAACGCCGAGGGCAAGGTGGCCGTCACCGGTTCGTTCGCGTCGGACGCGGAGGGGGCGCAGGAGGTGAAAGGCCAGGTCGGGTTCCTCGACCAGGACGACGCCTTCCAACTCCAGAAGGAGGCGTCATTCTCCGCCGACGTGCTGAAGGGGGACCTCGTGACGGCGCTGATCCTGAACGGCAAGCCCGACGCCCAGCCGATCCGTTTCGGCGACATGCTCCGCTACGCGGTCACCTACAAGAACACGGGCACCGCCACGCTCGGTGACGTCGAGCTGTCGGTCGTCATCGAGACGCAACCCGAAGGGAAGATCGTCCGATGGAACGACCTCAAGGACAAGGCCAACGGCGTCCGCAAGGACAACACGATCACGTGGACGAAGAAACAAGTGCCGTCGCTCGGCAGGATCGGAGCCGGCGAGGAGGGCACGCTCGACTTCGAGGTGCCGGTGCTCGACAAGCCGCTGGCAGGCGTCGCGTCCGTCGACTATCAGGTGACGGCCTGGCTCGAATCGAAGGTCGGCACCATCGACGGCGACGCCGTCCAGAGGACCGCGAAGACGCCGCCGATCGTCGCGAAGATGGTGAGCGACACCGCGCTGGCCGCCGAAGCCAGATACTTCAACGAGGATGACATCCCCGTCGGCTCCGGCCCGCTCCCGCCGATGGTCGGCGAGGCGACGACGTATCGCGTCTTCTGGAAGCTCACGAACGCGCTGCACGACGTCACGGACCTCAAGCTTTCCGCCAAGCTTCCCCCCAACGTCACCTGGTCCGGCCTCTCCACGGTCGATGCCGGAGATTTGAAATTCGATGCGTCGTCCGAAAAGATCGTCTGGACCCTCAACTGGATGCCGATCAGCATCAAGAGCCTGACCGTGAGCTTCGGCGTCGTGCTCACGCCGACCGAGGACCAGCGCGGGAAGATCGCGACGCTGACCGAAGGGACCATCTTCGAAGCGACCGACAAGCAGAACGGCTGGCCGATCATCCTATCCGCGCCGCCGCTCACGACGGCCGCCGAGAACGATGCCGCCGCCGCCGGTAAGGGAAGGGTGGAGTAGCGCGCGGCGCTCCTTGCTCAGGGTCCCGCTCCGGCGGCGCGACCCCGGGGTCGCGCCCTCGCCTCCAGGCTCGGGTTTACCCGCCGGATCGGAACCCGTCGCCAGAACGTCGCGGAAAGAGAAGAGATGAAAATGATACGTAAAAACCGGTCCGACGGACCGGTTTTTACGTGGTGCACCCGCTAAGAATCGAACTTAGATCTCAGGCTTCGGAGGCCCGCATTCTATCCGTTGAACTACGGGTGCGTATCAAATTTTCACTTAGATCTCAGGCTTCGGAGGCCCGCATTCTACGGCGCCC
>JAVHQX010000120.1:6009-11070 GCA_036171355.1 Patescibacteria group bacterium
CGCGGAGCGGCCGATTCCGGAGAGGGCGCCTAAGGGCGCCACATCTCGACGCAAGCCGCATGGCCGCGGCTTATCCGTTGAACTACGGGTGCATTTTTCGCGGTTCGGAGCTTCAAACGTTCCTGAACCGCTTCGCATACCGGTAGAGGGTATACCAGAAGACGTCGCCTGGCAACTCCCAGGCTCCCAGGTAACCGACGCGCCTGCCGCCGAATCCCGTCTTGAAACGGGTGATGCCCGCCCAAGGATGCTCCGAATCGTCCGTGGGGGCGACGCCCCAGAGGTCGTAGTGCGCGAATCCCCTCTTTTTCGCGTCCTTCATCACCGACCAGTGGAGCAGATACGGCGCCATGACGCGGCGGTATTCGCCGAGCGAGGCTCCGTGGAGGTAGGTGACGGTGTCGCCGTACTCCCCGATGAGCGCCGCGGCGACCGCCCTGCCCTCATGTTCGGCGAAGACGAGCCGCGTGCGCAGGCCCTGGCTCTTCTTCGGCGAGAGCACGTCGAACATGGTCGCGTAATAGGACTTGGGATGGGTGTGGAACTTGTCCCGCGACGCGGTCTCGTCGAGCATGCTCCAGAACAGGTCGACGTCGTGCTGCGCCAGGTGGGCGTGGTCGCGGTTGGCCTCGCGCACGACGACGCCGTGTTTCTCCGCCAGCCGGACGTTGTAGCGCGTCTTATGATGCATTCCGGCGAGGATCTTCTCCTCGTCTTCCGCGAGATCGACGATGACGGTGTCGGCGGGCTGGATGGAACGGACGGGCGCGAATCCCCACCGCGCGAAGTCCTCGCGCGTCACCGGTTCGTCCCCGGACGGCCACGGCCACTCGACGCGGGTGAACACGGCGCCCTCGCGGCGGATCGTCTCGCGCAGCGCGCCCGTGCACGTCTTGAGGTAATCGGCGGCCTTGTCCCGGCCGTCCTCATCGGTCACGATCGGCCCTCGCGGGACGTACGCGTACCGCCGCCCGAACGGGAGCGGGTGATAGACGAGCAGAAACTGCGCGATCGTGTCCTCATGCGATCCTTCGGCGGCGCGCTTCTCGCCCGGACGGTCGACGCGGAACCGGAAGACGCGGCGGCCGATCGCTTCCTGGAACTGCGACCAGCCCCATGATTGCAAAAAGCCGCCTCCGTGCCGCAGCACGAACGCGTCCCATTGTTCCTCGTTCCTTGTCACGTGGGTCAACATGCGTGAAGGGTACAGCGTGAAGAGTACGGCGTACAGGGTCGGCTCCACCCTTCACCCCTTACCCTCACTTCCCAAGGGCCCGCAGCGCGGCGCGCAGACGGTCTTCGACGGGTTTACCCGCGGGAGCGGCGACGAGCGCCTCGCGCGCCTGTTCCCGGCCGTAGCCGAGATTCACGAGCGCGGCGACGACCTCGTCGTCCCCCGACTGCTCGCCGAGGGCGAGCTTGCCTTTCAGCTCGAGGACGATCTTCTGCGCGGTCTTCTTCCCGATGCCGGGGATCCTCGTGAGCCAATCGACGTCCGCGCGTTCAATCGTCGCCTCGATGTCCTTCACGGGTCCGAGCGACAGGATGTTCATGGCCATCTTCGGGCCGACGCCCGAAATGGCGAGCAGCTTCAGGAAGAGCCGGTGCTCGCCCTGGGTCCCGAAGCCGTACAGCTCGCGCGCGTCCTCGCGCACGTACTCGTGGGTCCACAGCCGGATCTCCTGCCCGGTCCGGACGGACGCGAGCGCGGCCTTCGGCATGTTGACCTGGTAGCCGAGGCCCGAGGCCTCGACCACGGCGTAGGATTCCCCCTTGTGGCTGACGGTCCCGGCAATCGTGATGATCATATGGCTTCAGTCTACACCTTGCGGATGCCGACGTGCATCTTCTGACCGTCGACGTCCATCTCGATGTCGCCGTCGGCGCGTCCCGCCTCGATGGCGTCCGCCTTCACGTCCCTGCACAGGTTATCGCCGTGCTCCTTGAGCGTCTGATGCCAGAAATCGCTTTCCGTCGAATGCACGACGACGATGCGGTCCTTGATGGTCAGGCCCGCGCCCTTGCGCATCTCGTTGATATTGCGGACGAGCTCGCGCGCGGCGCCCATGCGCCGCAGCTCCGGCGTGATGACGGTGTCAAGCGTGACATCCAGCTTTTCGCCGGCCGACCATTCGACCGCCAGCACATTCAGTTCCTCCTTGAGGATGTCCGCGACCCATTCGGCGCGGCTTTCGGGCGCGACGACCGCGACTTTCGCCAGCGCCTGACGGACGGGGATGCCTGCCGCCGCACGCTTCTCAAGACCCATCGACGCGACCAAGCGGGTCCATCGCATCGCCTTCCGCAAATTCGGATCGTCATTCATGCCTTCCCCCGTCGGCCAATCAGCCAGGTGGATGGAATCGCCCCCGCATCCCAGCTCGGAAAATATCGTGTCGGCGAGAAACGGAGTGAAGGGGGCCATGAGATGCGCCAAGGTCTTGATGGCGTAGCCCAGCGTGGCCACCGCTTCGGACTTTTCCGCATCGCTGCCGCCCTTGAACCGATTGCGGCTTCGCCGTACATACCACGTCGAGAGACCGTCGATGAACTCGGCGATCTCGCGTCCGGCGTCGATCACGTTATACGATTCAAGGTCGCGGGTGACGTTCTTGACGACGGCGGCCAGCTCCGAAAGCAGCCACTGATCGAGCGCGTGCGCGGGATTCGCGGGAGGCTTCATGCTCCCGCCGTCCGCCGGCGCGAACATCTTGTAATACGTCAGCACGTTCCACAGGATCAGGAACACTTTCTTCGTCACCTCGTTCACGGCCCTCTCGTCGAAACGCTTCGGGTCGCCGGGCTGGTTCACGGTGAAGAAGTACCAGCGGATGACGTCCGCGCCGTACTTGTCGATCGCCGCGAACGGATCGACGACGTTCCCTTTCGACTTCGACATCTTCTGGCCCTTGGAGTCCAGGACGTGGCCGAGGCAGATGACGTTCTTGTACGGCGGCGTCTCCTTGCCGAGGAGCGTCGAGACCGCGAGAAGCGTGTAGAACCAGCCGCGCGTCTGATCGATCGCCTCGCAGATGTAGTCCGCGGGGAAATTGCCTCCGCCGTCGATCCGTTCCTTGTTCTCGAACGGATAATGCCACTGCGCGAACGGCATCGCGCCGGAATCGAACCAGACGTCGGCGACGTCCGTCACGCGGCGCATCACGCCGCCGCAGGCGCAGGCCAGCTGCACGTCGTCGATGAATGGCCGGTGCACGTCCGCCTCGCCGAGCTCGTCGTACGGATGATTCTTCGGCGCCTCCATCTCGATGTACTCGCCGACGCCGTTGTAGTGGGGCCACGTGCGGATCCCGTCCTTATTCAGGCCTTTGAAACACGTCTGCAGCATCCACAGCGGATCGCCGTGGCTCACGATGACGATGTTCTTGCCCGTGTGGTTCGCGTCGAGCTCCTTCAAGAATGCGACCATCCTGCGGCGGACGTCGTTCAGCGTCTCGCCCGTGCCGCCGACACGCTCGTCGAAACGGTCGAGGCCGGAGGCGGCCGCGTGGAAATCCTTTTCGCTCTTGCCGTTGAACGCGCCGACGTCGAGCTCGCGCAGGCGCTCGTCGAACGTCACCGGCAGGCCGAGTTCCTCGGAGATGATCTCGGCGGTCTCTCTGGTGCGGAGGAGATCGGAGGAGAAGATCATGTCAATCTTCTTGGCCTTCAATTCCTTGGCGGACGCGGCGACCTGGCCGCGGCCCTTCTCGGTAAGATGCCATTCCTTGAGTTCCGGCCAGCAGCTGATGGTGCTCACGGCGTTCGTCTGCGCCTCGCCGTGGCGCTGCAGGAAATAGCGGTTCTTCGGACGGCGCGCTTCCTCAAGCTCGCCGAGGCTGCCGACGACGCGCTTCTCCTCGCAGGACCCGCATTGCCAGACCGGCAACGGCGTACCCCAGTACCGTTCGCGCGACAGCGCCCAATCCTTCACGTCCTTCAGCCATTCGCCGAAACGGCCATCCTTGATGTGCGGCGGCACCCAGTTGATAGCGTCGTTCCGCTTCTGCAGCTCTTCGCGCAGGCCGGACATCCGGATGTACCACGAGGATTTCGCGTAATAGAGGAGGGGTGTGCCGCAGCGCCAGCAGAACGGATAGGAGTGCACGTACGTCCCGCTCTTATATAAGAGGCCGCGGGCCGTAAGATCGGCCTTCACGTCGTCATCCGCCTTCTTGAAAAACTTCCCCTTGGCGGACCCGAGCATACCGGGCATGTCGAGCATCAAGCCGGTGCTGTCGACCGTGAGCAGCGTCGGGAGTTTCGCCTCCTGGCCGAGCCGGGCGTCGTCCTCGCCGAACGCCGGGGCGATGTGGACGATGCCGGTGCCGTCCGCGGTGGAAACGAAATCCGCCGCCCAGGCCTTATGGGCGTTGGCCTTCGCCGGATCGTCGTCGGGAAGCGTCGCGTAGAGCGGCGCGTACGCCGTGCCGACGAGCTTGTCGCCAGGCATCTCGCCGACGACGTCGTAATCGCCGTCGAGCACCGAGAGCCGCTCCTTGGCGAGGACGTACGTCTCCCCCGTCTCCTTCATCTTCGCTTCGACGTAGGTCACGTGCGCGCCGACCGCCACCGCCACGTTGCCGGGGAGCGTCCACGGCGTGGTCGTCCAGACGAGGAAGAACCGCTTCGCGGCCGCGTCAATCGGGAACTTCACGAAAACCGACGGATCTTCGGTGTCTTTGTAGCCCTGCGCGAGCTCATGGGAAGAAAGCGAGGTGACGCATCGCGGGCAGTGCGGCGTCACGCGGTAACCCTTATAGAGCAGGCCCTTGCGGTCGATCTCCTTCATGATCCACCACAGCGACTCCACGTATTCGTTCTTGTACGTGATGTACGGGTCGCCGAGGTCCACCCAGAACGCGATGCGCCGGGTGCTCTTCTGCCAAAGGTCGAGGTATTTCCACACCGATTCCTTGCACTTGGCGTTGAACTTGGCGATGCCGTAGGCCTCGATGTCCTGTTTCTTGGTGAATCCGAGCTGCTTCTCGACCTCGAGCTCGACGGGCAGGCCATGCGTGTCCCATCCGGCCTTGCGGTCGATGCGGTAGCCCTGCATCGTGC
>JAVHQX010000121.1:0-2413 GCA_036171355.1 Patescibacteria group bacterium
TCGCCGTCGCGACGCCGAGAACCGGGGTCACGAGGGTGGGGGAGGTCGCGAGGACCAAGCTGCCCGTGCCCGTCTGGTTCGTGGTCGTCAGGGCCGTCCCGCCGCCGAGAGCGAGAGACGTGCCCGTCGCGACGCCGAGAATCGGCGTGACGAGGGTCGGCGATGAGGCCAGAACGAACGCGCCGGAACCGGTCTCATCCGAAATGACGCCGGCGAGCTGCAGCGAGGTCGTCGAAGCGAACTGGCTCAAGGGGTTGGCGACCAGCGCGTCGCCGGCGCCCACTGCAGTCCAAGAGGTATTCGTGCCGTCCGTCGTCAGGACTTTTCCGCTGTTGGCCGCCTGAGAGGGCGCGAGGGCGTTGAACGCGCCGTTGGCGGTCGTCGCGCCCGTGCCGCCGTTGGCGATCGCAAGCTGCGCGCCGGACCAGCTGCCGTTGTTGACGGTGATGCCGGTCAGGGCGGAGCCGTTGCCGTTGAGGGCCAGGACGTCGGTGCCGATGACGAGGCCGAGGTTGGCCCTTGCCGTGACGGGATTAACCAGGTCGGAAAGATTGTTGGCCTTGACCAGGAGGCCGCTGAGGTCCTGGTCGCCGGTGTTGCTGCCGCTGGTGATGCCGAGCACCGCCAGCTGGGCGTCGGTGACGAAGCGTTTGTTGGTCGATTCACTGATGTTCAGCGTGGTGGAAGTATTGAGGTTCACGACGTTGCCGAGGCCGACCTGGATGGCGGTGATGCCCGTCAGGCTGGAGCCGTTGCCGTTGGGGGCCAGGACGTCGGTGCCGATGACGAGGCCGAGGTTGGCCCTTGCCGTGACGACACTCGCCAGGTCGGAAAGATTGTTGGCCTTGACCAGGAGGCCGCTGAGGTCCTGGTCGCCGGTGTTGTGGCCGCTGGTGATGCCGAGCACCGCCAGCTGGGCGTCGGTGACGAAGCGCATGTCGGTCGAGTCGGTGATGTTCGCCGTGGTGGAAGTATCGAGGTTCGCGACGTTGCCGAGGCCGACCTGGGTGGCGGTGAGGCCGGTCAGGGCGGAGCCGTCGCCGTCGGTCAGGAGGACGGTACCGGAAAGGTCGGGCAAGGTGATCGTCCGCGAGCCCGTCGGGTCGGTGATCGCGAGCGTCGTCTTGTTGCCGTCGACCGTCGTTCCTTCGAACAAGACGGCGTTCGCGCCCTGGACCGCGCCGACGAGCGAGGTCGTGCCGTTCACGGTGAGATTTCCGCCGACGGAAACGTCGGTGCCGATCGACGTCGTGAGGACCGCGGCGGAGGCGACCGGACCGGAGATGAGCGCGGCGACGAGGACGCCGACCGCGGCAGCGGTCTGCAGGGAGCGGGAGAGAGTGAGTCTGCGCATAAAAACGATAACGGTCCGCGGCATTTGGGAGACACGCGGACATGAAGAATAATGCGTATCTTTTAAAAAGATACTCCTATCTATCCCGCGACGCAAAAGGGCCTGTGGATAAAACGGCAAAGCCGACGAGTGCGGGGACTGTCCCCTAGGGGACAGTCCCCGGTGGATAAGTCGGGGGTTGCGGGATTGAGGTGACGTGGTAAGTACTGGCCCGCATGCCACGCACTGCTCGCATCATCGACCCAGAAGGGGTCTACCACGTCATTTGCAGAGGCAATAATAAGGCCATGATTTTCCGTGACGATCGAGATTGGATCGTCTACAAGAACATCGTGGCACGGTGCAAGGCGACCCTCCCCTTCAAACTGATGCACTACGTGCTCATGGGGAACCATGTGCATCTGATTCTGGGACTGGATCAAAGAGCGCCTCTTTCAAAGATCATGAAGAGGATTTCGCAAGAATATGCCCAATATCATGCCAGGCGTTACGGTTTCATTGGGCATCTTTGGCAGGACCGATATAAAAGCCTCTTGGTGGCAAAGGACTCGTATCTCCTGACGTGCGGTATTTATATAGAACTGAACCCCGTCAGGGCCGGCATAGTGCAAACGCCGGCCGAATACCGATGGTCCAGTTACGGCTATTACGCGTTAGGAAAAAAAGACGATCTCATCGATGAAGACCCGCTTTTTTCGACGCTGGGAAACGACGACCGGCAGCGTCGGACGACGTACCAACGCCTCTGCGCCGGGACGTTGGGGACTGTCCCCTAGGGGACAGTCCCCTGTGGAAAAGAGAGGGGGAGATATGAAAAGACCGCCTTTTTTAGGGGCGGTCTTTTCGATGGCATTTCCCGGTTGAGCAGGAAAGGGGCCTGCGGGCGTGGCCTGTCTGGGATTTTTGGGCCCCGGACTAGCTCGTGGCCGCGATACGACGGTCCGCGAAGCGGGCCGAAGTTCGGGTGGTTCAGGCGTCTTTATCACGCCGGAAGTCCGAGAGGTTCCGGTCGGCCTGGTCGCGAGGCTGCGGGCGTGGGGACAGGCCCCGACGCCCGAC
>JAVHQX010000122.1:0-2389 GCA_036171355.1 Patescibacteria group bacterium
ATGCGGGAGAGGTCCTTCACGAGGTAGCTGTTCACGACGATCTTCGTCCCCTCCTGAAGGTAGCCGTAGATCCGGTCGATTGAACGCTGCGACATCACGACCCAGAGATCCGCCTTGGCGAACTTCGGGAACGGGATGTCCTCGTCGCCGACCTGCGCGAACGCCATGGAGACGCCGCCGCGTTTCTCCGTGCTGAAGTACGGCACGTAGACGGCCTTCTTGCCCTGGAGCCAGGCGGCGTAGGCGATGATCTTGGCGATGGACAGCGCGCCTTGCCCGCCTTCGCCGCAGACGACGATCTTGAAGGGTTCTGCCATATCAGTACTTCCTTACGGGGTAGAACTTCGCGAGGGTGTGCTCCAGGAAGTCGAACGTCTTCCACGGGTTCTCCATCGTCCCCCAGTTCAGCGTGCACGGCGACAGGACCTCGACGAACGTGAAGCCCTTGCCGGCCATGTGGAACGCGAGCGCTTCCTTCATGAGCTTCCGGAGCGCGAGCTGGCGGCTGGTGATGCCGCGCGCGACGAAGGCGTTCGGGTTGACGTTCCTGATCATCTGCGGGCCCTTCATGTAGTACTGGTCGGCGCCGCACGGGGCGGTGTCGACGACCATGCCCGGGAGCGTCGTGGGCGCGTCCTGGCCGCCGGTCATCGCGTAGACCGCGTTGTTCACGACGATCACGAAGATCTTCTCGTCGCGGATGGCCGCGTTCATGAGACTGCCGCCGCCGATGGCGTAGGCGCCGCCGTCGCCGACGTACGCGATGGCGACCGCGTCGGGGTTCGCGCGCTTGAAGCCGACCATCGTCGGGATGGTGCGGCCGTGGTGCGTCTCGATGGTGTCGAGGTTGAAATAGTCCCAGGCGAGCAGCGAGCAGCCGATGTCGATGCCGAACGCCGTCTTCTTCTGCACGCCGAGCTCGTCGATGGCGAAACCGAGCGCCTTGAGCACCTCGGGGTGCCCGCAGCCGGGGCAGAACAGGTGCGGCTTCGACTCGAGCCGCACGCACGCCGGGAACGCGAGCTTGAGGTCGCGCTTGTCCATGATCCCTTTCTTGGTCCCGTTCTTCGGCATATCAGGCGTGCGAGGTGACGAGGTCGACGAGTTCCTTGGGCGTGATGCCCATGGACGGCCGGAAATGCTCGACGATCGGCGCCGAGGCGTGGCCGTACAGCTCGTCGCGCACGAACCGCGCGAGCTGGTTGATGGCCGATTCGGCGACGATGATCTTCCGGGCGCCCTTCGCCGCGCGGCGCAGCGCGTCGCCCGGGAACGGGCGCAGCGTGATCGGGCGGAACAGCCGGGCGCGGATGCCCTGCGCCTCCAGCTTGTCGATGGCGCTGCGCGCGGCCGCGGAAACGATGCCGTGCGCGACGATGAGCAGGTCGGCGTCCGGGTCGCCGTACTCGGCGTGCTCCTCGATCTCCGGCGCGACCTTGTCCCAGGCCGCCTTGATCTCCATGTTGACCGCCAGCGTCTCTTCCTCGAGGTTCAGGCAGTTGCGGAAACAGTCGTAGTCGGTGCCGTCGACACCCCTGCGCACGTGGAGTTCCGGAGACGGGACGATTTCGGAGAGCGGCCGCATCCGTTTCTTCTCGAGCATGTACGCCTCGGTCGGCGCGACCTCGACGCCCTTCTCGGCGGGCTCGTAGAGCTCCACCTCGCCCATCATCTTGTTCATGTAGCCGTCGGAGAGCAGGAACGTCGGGAACCGGTACTTCCAGGCGACGTCGAAGACCTTGATGCCGTAATCGAAAAGTTCCTGCAGGCCCGAGGGCGAGTAGACGATGCGGAACCCGTTGCCGTTACCGCCGAAGCACGCGAGCGTCACTTCGGACTGCGAATAGATGACGGTCGACGTGGACGGCCCGCCGCGCTGGCCGATGTACGCGACGACCGGCAGGCGCATCGCCTCGGCCATCGAGAAGCCATCCTGCATGAGGACGTGGCCCGGGCCGCCGGTGGCGGTGAACGATCGGACGCCCGCGAGCACGCCGCCGATGAGCATGAAGCTCGCCGCGGTCTCGTCCTCGGCCTGAAGGAAGATCAAACCGTCCTTCTTCCCCTTGTCGCCGCACGCCTCCTTGGACCAGAAGTGCAGGATCTCCGACGTGGGGGTGATGGGATAGCCATACATGGCCTTCGCCCCCGCGGCGAGCGCCGCGCGGCCGAGCACCTCGTTGCCCATCAGGAATTTCTTTTCCGACATACCTCCTGTTTCCTAGAATTCAGCCGCCCACGGCGACTTGGGGATACTTTCCGTGTCGAAGTATACCACACCGCCCTCGACAGTGACCGTCATCGGCGTCAACTTCGAGCCTTCGGCGATGTTGGCCCTGCCGTCGCCGGTGCGCGGGTCGAATTGCGCGCCATGCCAGGCGCAGACCAG
>JAVHQX010000123.1:0-2380 GCA_036171355.1 Patescibacteria group bacterium
GGGGCGGCGTCATGATCGCCCGCGACCGGAAACGGAAGCGCGACATCCCCGGCGTCCCGCTCGATCCCGCCACCCCGAAAGCACCGCGGACGCCGACGCTGCCGCCGCCCTCGGGACCGCCCGACGGACCGACGGCCAGCCCTCCCGAACCGGCGCCGCTGCCGGCAGGAGAATGGCACGAGGGCGGCGTCATCCTGCCGCCCCCGCCGCCGAAGCCGGACGGACCGCCGAAGCTCACGCTGATCCACAGCGACGGCCGGCGTGTCGACGTACGGGACTTTCGTCGGCGCGCAGCCGGCGGCAGCAAGTGACCCGCGATACGCAAGGAGAACGACGTGCTCTTTCCCCATCATCGATACGGCCGCGAGGCCATCACTGGAGGCAAGCCGAAAAAGGCGGGCATCCGCGCATGGCTCCGTCGGGAGTATGACGAGTTCTGGTGGACGCTGTTCTTCATCTCGCTCGCCGTGAGCCTCGCTGCGGCCCGAAACCGCAAGAAGTGAATGTGCCGACCGACCGGGAATATCCCCGGTCTTTTTTATTGCGGACGTTCGGGTAGGATTCCCCCGTGGCCGTCCGCGGCCCGACTCCGGAGGTAACCATGGAGTACCTGCTCATTGCCGTCGACGTCATCCTTGCCGTCGCGTTCATTTCCCTCGCCCGCGGCGCCAAGCACTGCGAACTCTGCGGCGCGCCGCGCGACCCGAAGTCCAAGGTGCCCGGCACCTGGAAGCATGGCGTCCGCGCCTGCGACGACTGCGGCCGCGAGCTCGACGAACGGTTCAAAGACGAACCGCCGCCGGATCCGCCGTCGTTCCCGTGACGCGAAAGGAGGACGCCATGTGGTCGATTCTCGTTGATCTCTGCACCATCTCGTACCTTGCCATGGTCGTCGTGATGCTCATCGTGACGATCCCGCTCTGGTCCTTCTCCCTGTTCGTGCTCTTCATGATCGTAGGAGCCTACGCCGAACATCGCGCCGACTACGCCTGCGCGGCGGCGCGGAAGCATCCCTGAAAGCGCCATTCCCGGCGCTTTTTTCATCTTTTCACGGGCGCGCGTCGCGCGTCATGTCTCGTAGCGGACTCCCGCGTCAGCGTTCTCTTCCTCGCCCGATAAACCCGACTAATCGAGGACGACCTGAACGGCTTCAGCCCGACCGACGATTCAGGCTCCCCGGCCGGAACAATGCCTGACCACCGACGGTCCGCATTGACACTGTCTTGGGGAAATGATTAAATCCTAGCACTTCGCTAGGATTTTCCTTTTAGCGAAATTAAGCCGGAATTCCGGCTATGCAGCCGGACGGTTGTAGGCCGAAGACCAAAGTGTCGGAGCCAGACACCCTTCGGGAGTCAGGCGCCGAATCTCTATGTTGAACGTACCGCAAAAAGTCGATCATGGACTCATGCTCATGCGGCATTTGGCCACGAATTACGCGGCCAAGACGCCGTTGCCGCTTGAGGACGTGGCGCGCGAGGAGCGCATCTCGCAGGGGTACCTCGAAGAGGTGGCCCGGCTTCTGCGTGCCGCCGGCCTCGTCGAGGGGCGTCGCGGCGCGCACGGCGGGTACGTGCTCGCGCGCGATCCGCGCGACGTCACGGTCGCGGACGTCATGACTGCGATCGAAGGCCAGACCTGGACCGCGCAGTGCCTCGGCATGTCCGCCGAAGCCTTGGCGAAGGGGGACGGAAACCCGAAGCGCGTGCGCGCGTGCGTGCACGAAGCCGTCTGGCGCAAGGTGCAGGGGCAGGTGATGACGACGTTGCGGGGGATCACGATCGCGGACGTGGCGAACGACGTTTCTGGATTCCGGGTCCCGGCCCGGGATGACAAAAAGTGACCATGTCAGACCTCCTGACCAACCACGGCATCCAGATGAACCGCGCCGACTACGACGCGGCCGATGTTTCGCGCGTGAAATATGCCGCGCCCGCGGGCCTCTCCGAAGAGGTCGTCCGCGAGATCTCGCGCCAGAAGGACGAACCGGAATGGATGCTCAAGAAGCGCCTCAAGGGACTGGAACTGTTCATGAAGACCCCGCTGCCGTCGTGGGGGCCGCCGCTCGCGAAGCTCGATCTCGACCGGATCGTCTACTTCGTGCGGCCCGACGCCAAGGAATCCAAGACGTGGGAAGAAGTGCCGGACGAGATCCGCGCGACGTTCGAGAAGCTCGGCATCCTCGAGGCGGAGAAGAACGCGCTCTCCGGCGTCGGCGCGCAGTACGATTCCGACGTCGTCTACCACAACCTGAAGAAGGAGTGGGAGGACAAGGGCGTCGTCTTCGAGAACATGGACGTCGCGGTGAAGAAATATCCGGACCTCGTGAAGAAATACTTCATGACCGACTGCATCCCGGTCCATGACCACAAGTTCATCA
>JAVHQX010000124.1:0-2370 GCA_036171355.1 Patescibacteria group bacterium
CCGCTTTCTGCATGCCCTTGCCGCCTTCCTGGATGCCTTTTCCCGCCGACTTCGCACCCTTACCTGCGGCTTTCATGCCTTCTCCGCCCGCTTCCATGCCGGCGCCCGCGCCCATCGCTGCGCCTCCTCCGGCCATGCCCACGCCGCCGGCGAGGACCATCGGGACGCCGGCTATCGCGCCGACACCCGTGCTGGAAGCCGCCGCTCCGGATTCGACGAGGCCCTGGCTCGCCTCCATGACGGCCTTGCCGCCTTCCCTGACGGCCTTGCCGCCGGCTTTAACAACCTCACCGGCGGTTTCCACGGCTTGGCCGGCCATTTCGACGGCTTTGCCCGCCATTTCGACGCCTTTACCCGCGGTTTCCACGCCCTTGCCGACGGTCTCCACGCCCTTGCCGGCCTTCTTCGTCATGGCGCCTGCCGACTCGACGGCGCCGCCTGCCCGGTCGGCGAGACTGCGTCCTCCGCCTCCGCCTCCGGACGTTCCTTGCTGCATCTGCTGGATCTGTTGGGGCGAGTAGCCTTGGGCTTCCAGATCCTCGATCTCTTCTTCGCTCAATGCCATGCCCGGGGTGCCGCCGCCTCCGCCGCGCTGTCCGGGTTTTCCTGCGCCGCCGCCCTTCGCTCCGCCGCCCGGCGCTCCCTTGCCTGGCGCACCCGCGCCGCCGGGAGCCCCCGCGCCTCGCGCTCCGCCGGGCACGCCGCCTCCGGACGTTCCGCCGCCCGCGGCGACGCCTCCTCCGCCCGGCGCCGCGGCGCCGGGACCCGGGAAGAATCCCGGGAGGTCCTGCCGCGCAAACGAGCGCGTCGAATCAAGCTCGCGCTTCCAGCGGAGCTGGTCTTCGACGTAGGGGGAGTGGAGCAGTTCGTCAGGCATGGCTCTTCTGCTTCGCCGCGGCCTTCTTGCGGACGATCACGATGCCGTCGTCCTTCAGGCCGACGGTCATCGTGTCGCCGGCGCGGTAATTGTCGGCGAGGAGTTCCTTGGCAAGGGGATTCTCGATGAGGTCCTGGATCTGCCGCCGCACGCCGCGCGCGCCGTAGAGCGGATTCCAGCTCTTTTCGGCGATGCGGGTGACCGCGGGCGCCGACCAGGCGAGTCCGACGCGGTAGTCCTTCGCCAAGCGCTCGGCGAGTTCGCCCATCTGCAGGCGCACGATGGATTCGAGGTCGGTGGCCGCGAGCGGCTGGAACACGACGACCTTGTCGATGCGGTTGATGAACTCCGGCTTGAAGGCGTTCTCGACCTCCTTCATGACGCCCGCCTTCGCCTCCTCGACGTCGGCGGCGGACACGTCGCCGGGTTTCTTCGTGGAGAAGCCCATCGGCTCCTGGCGCAGCGCGCTCGACCCGACGTTCGAGGTCATGACGATGATGGAGTGCTTGAAATTGATCTTGCGGCCGGTGGCGTCGGTCACGTGGCCGTCCTCGAGGATCTGGAGCAGGAGGTTATGGACGTCGCCGTGCGCTTTCTCGATCTCGTCGAACAGCACCAGCGAATGCGGCTTGCGTTTCACGACGTCGGTGAGCTTGGTTTCATCGCGGTAGCCGACGTAGCCCGCAGGGGCGCCGACGAGTTTCGACATGTTGAAGCCCTCGGAGAACTCGGACATGTCGATGCGGACGAGCGCGTTCGGATCCTGGAAGACCGTTTCCGCGAGCGTCTTGGCGAGCTCCGTCTTTCCGACGCCCGAGGGGCCGAGGAACAGGAACGAGGCGAGCGGCCGGTTCGGATGCGAGATGCCCGCCTTGGCGCGGCGCACGAGTTCCGACACGGCCTTCACGGCTTCGTCCTGGCCGACGACCTTGCGGCGCAGATGGTCCTCGAGCGTGAGCAGCCGGTCTTTCTCTTCCATCATCAGGTCGGTGACGGGGATGCCGGTCGCGCGCGCGACGACCGCGGCGACGTCGCGGCGGCCGATGGAACCGATCTTCGCCTTGGCCTTGGTCGCGTCCTTCTTGCCGAGTTCCTTGAGCTCCTGCTCGAGGTCCTTTTCCCTCGTCTTCAACTCGAGCGCCTCGATGAAGTTCTCGCCGTGCACGGCCTTCTGTTTCTTGCGGCGGATCTTGTCGAGCTCGTCCTCCAGCGTCTTCGCGCGCTTCGTCCCGCTCTCCGACGTCGCGGCGACGCGGAGGCAGGCGGCGGCCTCGTCGATCAGGTCGATGGCCTTGTCCGGCAGGAAACGGTCGGTGATGTAGCGCTCCGAAAGTTCGACCGCGGCCTCGACGGCCTCGTCGGTGATGGTCACGCCGTGGTAGGACTCGTAATTCTCCTTGAGGCCCTTGAGGATCTTCACCGCGTTCTCGGCGGATGGCTGGTCGACCGCGACCGGCTGGAAGCGGCGCTCGAGCGCGTCGACGGCCTCGATA
>JAVHQX010000125.1:0-2354 GCA_036171355.1 Patescibacteria group bacterium
CTTTCATACGGAGTGAATCTATCACCCCGTTGCGCTAGATTGTTGACTCCAAGTATGTAAAAACCCGTCGTCAGATGACGACGGGTCGCGTGGTGCCGGGCCGCGCTGCGCGGGAAGGCGTCAGGCGCGGTGCGCCTCGGAAGCGCCGTTGGAGCGCTTTGCCTGGGCGGGGGCGTCGACCACGATGTCGACGTAGAGCTTGTCCGCCATCCGCGCGGCGATCCCGGCGATGGCCGCGGTCTCCTGCGCGTCCGCGCCCTTGGCGAGGAGCTTGCCGAGCGTCCACTCCATGAGCTTGGCGAGCGGCTTCGCGCCGGCGGTCGTCTTGAGCTTGATCTCGAAGACGCTGGCCTCGAACGCGGCGTTGCTCCTGGCGGTCAGGAACCCCCGGAACTCCGCGAGCGCGGAGGACATGGACTTGCCGCGCACGCAGCCTTCGTGTGCGGCCTGCCGGTTGCGGACGAGCCGATGCGGGTCTGCGGGCGCGACGACGAGATGGCAGAAGGGGCAGTATTCGCTGGTTTTCATCGATTACCTCCGGTATCAGGGTGAAGGGACGTTTCCGGAGACATCTCCGGCTCGTGCGAAAATGCACAAGGCGGCACCGTAGCACGGGCCGTTTTTCGCGTCAACCTGCGCCTTATTCGCTCTTCGCGGCCCGCGGGAGGTTCATTCGAGATGCGCTTCTTCCACCCCCGCGCGGAGGGCCTGGCGAAGCCCGGCATGAAGGGTCAGCTCGGGATCGGCCGCGAGGATCTCCGCGGCAGCCTCCCTGGCGGACGCGATGACGGCCATGTCGCCGAGGGCGGCGGACATGAACTCGGGGAATCCCGATTGCGCCGTGCCGAGGAGGTCTCCCGGACCGCGCAATTCCAGATCCTTCTCCGCGAGCGCGAAACCGTCCTTGTGGCGCACGACCGCCGCCAACCGTTCCTTGACCGCCGCGGTCAGCGTGCCCGGCAGCAGGAAACAGAACGACCGATGCTCGCCGCGGCCGATGCGCCCCCGGAACTGGTGCAGCTGGGAAAGGCCGAAACGCTCGGCGCCTTCGATGCACATGACCGTCGCGTTGGGGACGTCGACGCCGACCTCGACCACCGACGTCGATACGAGGACCATGATCCGCCGCGCGAGGAAATCATCCATGACCTTCTCCTTCTCCGCCGCCGAAAGCTTCCCGTGCAGCATGCCCATGGGCACGCCCTTGAGCTCTTTGCGCCGCAGGCTCTCGTATTCTTCGGTGACCGACGCCGCGCCGAGCGCGTCCGAAGGGTCGATGAGCGGGCAGACGACGAACGCCTGGCGTCCCGCGGCGATCTCCTCGCGCACGGCGGCATAAGCTTCGCCGCGTTCCTTGCGCGGCACGAGCTTCGTCACGATGTCCAGGCGACCCTTCGGCTTTTCCTTGAGGACCGAGAGGTCGAGGTCGCCGAACAGGGTGAGCGCGAGCGAACGCGGGATGGGCGTGGCGGTCATCGACAGGAGGTGCGGCTCGACGCCGGGCATGCCGCTCTTGCCGCAGAGGAGCTTGCGCAGGCGGACGCCGAAACGGTGCTGCTCGTCGACCACGGCGAGCGCGAGCGCGCGGAAACGCAGGGTCTCCTCTACGAGGGCGTGCGTGCCGACGATCACCGCGACGGAACCGTCGGCGATGTCCCCGCCGAGGCGCTTCGCCTCCTGCTTCGACGCGCAGACGATCTCCTTGCCTCCGCGCGCCGCGCGCTTGTAGGCGTTCGTCCACAAGGCGACGGTGAACGGCTGATCGGCGTACAGGCGCGTCAACGTGGCGAAGTGCTGGCAGGCGAGGATCTCCGTGGGGGCCATGAGCGCGCTTTGGCAGCCGCTGCGCGCCGCGTTCATCATGGCGATGGCCGCGACGACCGTCTTGCCGCTGCCGACGTCCCCGTCGAGCAGGCGGTGCATCTGCCGCCCGGTCGCCATGTCCTGGAGCGCCGCCCACGCGGCCTTGCGCTGGTCGTCCGTGAGCGTGAACGGCAGCGCCCCGACGAACGCCTTGGTCGCGGCCTCGTCGAAGGAGACCGGGGGCGCGGGCCGCGCCTCGCGCAGGCGCCGCATCCTTCCCACGGAAAGCTGGATCCTCAGGACCTCGTCGAACGCCAGCCGCCTCCGCGCCGCCGCCCCCACCGCGACCTCGGCCGGGGCGTCGCCGGACTCCAGGTCCAGCCCTTCCGTCTCCCTCAGCATCGCGATCGCCTCCTCGCCCTTCTTGCTGGGCTTGCCGAAGCCGGGGCCGAGGTAATCGTGCAGGACCTGGATGTCGGAGCTATGCACCGCCGGCACTTCCCGGGCGCCACGGCGCTCCAGAAGGCGGCCCGTCGCATTGGCCAGGCGGG
>JAVHQX010000126.1:0-2354 GCA_036171355.1 Patescibacteria group bacterium
CACGGCGCGGGCAATGTCAGGCGAGAAGCGCGCGGGGTAATGGTAGAAATTATGGGTTGCGCCCGACGTAAAGCCTGACGCCCCCAATGCAACGTCTAATTTATCGGTGATAGCGCGCGACAGGTACATACATGGCTTGAATGATAGCAAAATGCCAAGATTCGCGCGTTAGGAGGGGAAGGACCCCAAGGGGATTCGAACCCCACAAAGTGGAAAAGTTTCGTAGGCGCGTGTCGTCAGCGACACGCTCTTTTTGAACCATTTCGAACCCCGCGATTTCCGCCAAACTCTAAACAAAAAAGGACTTCTTTTTTCAAGAAATCCCTTTTGGTAGCCCCACGGGGATTCAAAACTACTTCCCGAACCTCCTCTGTCGCGTATCGTATTCCGCGAGCGCCGCATCCAGATCCTTCTCGGTGAAATCCGGCCAGTGCTTGTCGACGAACAGCAGTTCGCTGTAGACGCCGGACCAGGTCAGGAATCCTGACAGGCGGCGTTCGCCCGACGTGCGCACGATGAGGTCCGGGTCGGGGATTCCCGCCGTCCACATCCTCGACGCGAGCAGCTCTTCCGTCACCTGGTCGGGCCGGGCGCCTTCCGCGGCGAGCGTTTTCACGGCATCGATGATCTCCGCGCGGCCGCCGTAGTTGAGGCAGAGGTTCATCTGCCCGCGCCTGAAGTCCGCGGTGCGCGCCTCCGCCGCATCGATCGCTTCGCACAGCTTGGGCGAAAGGCGGGCGCGGCTGCCGAGCACCTTGAGCCTGACGTCGTTCTCCACGAAGAAGCCGATCTCTACCGCGATGGCCTTGTACAGGAGGTCCATGAGGTACGAAACCTCGTCCTTGCTCCGATTCCAGTTCTCGGTCGAGAAGACGAACGCCGTGATGTGGCGGATGCGTCGCTCCAGGCAGGCCAGACCGATCGTCTTGAGATTGTCGTAGCCGCGCCGATGGCCTTCGAACGTCGGGAGACTGCGGGCTTTCGCCCAGCGCCGGTTGCCGTCGAGGATGAACGCGATGTGCTGTACGGGCATAACGGACGGATTTTAGCAGTTCGGCAGGCTGTCGGCAACGGTTGCGGACGAGCCGTTTTTCCGCTATACTTAAAGAAAATTCGGCCATAAAATTGCGAAATAAACAGCAAAAACGCGATGCTGAAGACCTTGAACGCCGACCTCCGCACGTGCATGACGGCCTTTGCCGTCCTGGCGCTGTGCGGTTTTTTGATGCCCGCGTCGCCGGCCTCCGCGGCGTCGGTGGCCGACGCGGTGCGCGGCAGGATCCTGATTGACGTCGAACAAAGCGGCGAGGCCTGGTACGTCACGCCCATGCCCGCCGAACGGCGCTATCTCGGTCGTCCCGATGACGCGTTCGCCATCATGCGCGAGCTCGGCCTTGGCATCACCGACGCCGATCTCGCGAAGATCCCCGCCAAGGATGATTCGTCGGAAGGCGATGCCGCTCTCCGCGCGCGTGTCGCCGGACGCATCCTGCTTCAGGTCGAATCGCACGGCGAAGCGTGGTACATGGACCCGACGGACCTCAGGCGCTACTCCCTCGGCCGTCCCGCGGACGCCTTCGCCGTCATGCGCGAACGCGGACTCGGCATCACGCACGCCGATCTGGCGTCCGTCCCCGTCGCGGCCGCCGCGCCGGCGAGCGTCGCGAACGACGTCGCGTTCGCCGCGCAGGCCCCGCTCGGCCGCTGGAGCGACCGCCGCGAGCAGGAGGGCTGCGAGGAGGCCTCGGCGTTCATGGCCGTGAAGTGGGCGAGAAGCGAGCCGTTCGACCTGACGGAGGCGGAGCGCGTCATCCGCGCCGCCTCGGATTGGGAGGCCGCGACATACGGCAACTATGAGGATACCTCCGCGCGGGACACGGCCGACCGCATCATCAAGGGCTACCTCGGGTACGGCGCGGTCGAGGCGAAGGACGGCATCGGTGCCGACGACATCTATCGCGCGCTCGCGGACGGGGGAGTGGTCGCGGTGCCCGTGAACGGCCGCCTCCTGCCGAACCCCTATTTCGCGCAGCCTGGCCCGATCCGCCACATGCTCCTCGTCACCGGCTACGACGCCGCGGCCGACGAGTTCGTCACGAACGAGCCCGGCACCGTCCACGGCGCCGGCTTCCGCTACGCGCGCGCCGACCTGACGATCGCCCTCATGGACTACCCGTCCGGCTATCACGAGCCGCTCGTGCCCGGGAAGACCGCGATGATCGTCGTGAGGCCGGAGTGAAAGAGGAAAAGTAAAATTTTAAAAAAAGAATATGTCCGGCGAACGCGATCTAGAATCTTGGCAGTATGTTGATGCTCCTCTCCCAGAATGCTGGAAAGCCGTGAAGGCTTGGGGA